>JAENVV010000026.1 GCA_016650365.1 Acidimicrobiia bacterium | reverse complement strand
GAGCTTGGGAAGCTCGTGTTCTGCCACTGAACTACACCCGCATTTGTGTCATCAAGGATAGTCGTAGTCGCGGCGCGCACGGCGGCTACGACTGAATAAGCGAGAGGATTCCCCAAATGGTCATGATCGTTCCGACGACGACGAAGAACCAGGCTCGCCCGGCCCGATAGGTGCCCTCCGCACCGTCCGGACCGCGCCCGCGGGCGTTCTGGATAATGGCCCACGCGTTGCCGCCTGCCATGGCCAACCCGAGGCCGACAGTCAGTTCTGCGAATAGAGAATCAATTCCGAGGATATCCATGTGTTAGCCAGAGTATCGTGTTCGAGACCGGAGGTTACTTTTGCGACAGTGTTACGTCCTACGGGTATTCACCCGAGGCGACGAGGGCGGTAACCATCTCGGGGCGATCGTCGACCTGACGGGGTTGGATACGGCGATGATGCAATCGATCGCCGCCGAGCTCGCCTTCTCCGAGACTGTCTTCATTGACACTGCGGGCGATGTGCCCCATTGTCGGATCTTTACCCCGGCTTCCGAGTTGCCCTTTGCGGGGCATCCTCTCGTCGGGGCTGCCTGGCTGATTCACCGCCTCTCGTCGCAGTCGCTGTCCCGGGTCACATGCGAGATAGGAGCCATTGACGTCGAGCCAGGTGCGACCGCCGCCACCATTGGTGCTCCCGGTCGCCAGCCAGCCACCGGGTTGACAGAAGACCGCCTCGATGGCCTGGGGCTGCCCGGTGTCGTCAGTGCCTTCTCCGTAGCGATGCCCCTCCCGTACACGGTGGTCGAGATGCGGTCCGCCGAAGCGGTCGCGGCATATCGGCCGGTCGAATCGGTTCTGGCGACCCATCCTCACGGTAAAATGTTGACGCTCTGGGCGGAAAGTGATGAAGGGGTCCGGTTGCGCTTTTTCGCGCCGGGGCACGGAGTTTTCGAGGATCCGGCGACCGGTTCTGCCGCGGTAGCGTTGGCGGCCGTGCGGCGGCGATCGGGCGCCCCGACCGGTTCATTGCTCATCTCCCAGGGTGTCGAAGTGGGTATGCCTTCGGAGATCATCTTGAACTGGGACGCCGATCGAACCAGAGTAGGTGGCGAGGTCCGGCATGATGAGACCCGGGAATTGGAGATCTAGGGATGGCATCAGAAGGTTCGAAGACGACGGTCATCGCCGCGCTCGCCGGGAACGGCCTCATCGCGGTAGCCAAGATCACGGTCGCGATCATGACCGGCAGCGCGGCAATGTTGTCCGAGGGCTACCACTCGGTGGCTGATGTCGGAAATCAGGCGCTGCTGCTGTGGGGAATGGGTCGGGCCAAGGTGGCGCCCACCCCGGCCCACCCGTTCGGGCGTGGTAAGGAAATCTACTTCTGGTCGTTCATGGTTGCTGTGATGCTGTTCGTAGGAGGGTCCGTGCTGGCGGTTCGTCACGGGATCGAGGCGATCCGACATCCTCACGAGCTCACTAATCCGACGATGAACTTCGTGGTGCTCGGCATCGCCATGGTCACGGAGGGGGCGGTGTTTTCGGTAGCTCTCAGGCATTTCAACAAGGAGCGTGGTACTCGATCGGCATGGCGTTCCGTCCGGGGTACCAAAGACACCTCCACCCTGGTGATACTGCTGGAAGACTCCGCGGCCATGACCGGTCTTCTTCTGGCGTTTGTTGGGATTGGACTGAGTATGTGGACCGGTAATGCCATTTGGGATGGGATTGCTTCACTGGCGATCGGAGCGCTCCTTGGGGCGGTGGCGTGGCTTCTGGCAGTCGAAACGAAGGCTCTCCTGATTGGCGAAGCCGCCAGTCGGTCGGATCGGGCTTCAATGCGTCTGCGGATTTTGGCCGTTCCCCAGGTCGAGAGTGTTGGCCGGCTTTTGACGATGCACATGGGGCCCGATGAGATTCTCGTGAACATTGACGTCGATTTGGTCGATGGACTGATAGACGATGACGTCGAACGTGCCATTGATCGCGTTGAAGCGGCCATACGCGAGGTGCTGCCGGAGGCCAACAACATTTTCGTGGAACTGGAGAGTCATCGTGACTGAAGTATCTGCACCCGCCTCGTCGGGGAACCTTGGACCTGGCTTCGACATGATCGGGCTGGCTCTTGAGTTGCGTTGCCGGGTATCGGCCTTCAAGGCGGATACTTGGTCGGTTGAGCACGTTGGGAAGGAACGGCTCCCGGCCGGACATCCCGACGCTGTGCTCGTGGCCGCCCAGGCAGCGGTGGGGGAGTCGAATCCCATGCGGCTGGTGGTCGACAACGACGTGCCGCTGGCGCGTGGTCTGGGATCATCTTCGGCGGCCAGGGCGGCCGGCGCAGCTGCGGCTCTTATGGAGCACCATGGATCCTTTGACGTTCAGAGGGTTTTCGAACTGGTTCATGAATTCGAGGGCCACGGTGACAATGCTGCCGCCGCGGTGTTCGGAGGGCTGGTAGCCGTCAATGCTTCAGGCAACCCGATCAGGTTGTCGGTCCATGCCGACTGGCGGATAGTGGTCGCTATTCCTGATTACGAGCTGGCGACATCAAAAGCCAGATCGGTACTCAGTCCTCAGGTGAGCCGGTCGGTCGTTGTTCGTAGCTCGGGAAGATTGGTGGCCCTGGTTGATGGGCTGCGAAGCGGGAATGCTGAGACGCTCCGGATGGCGGGAGGGGATGAGTTACATGAACAGCCGCGCGCCATTCTGCACGAACGAGCAGTCGAACTCATGGCGGCTGCCCGCCGCGGAGGGGCTGCTCATGCTGCCTGGAGCGGGGCGGGACCAACGATCCTGGCCGTGGTCAAGCCCGAGCACGTCGGCGAGGTCGCCAAGTTGATGCGGATGGCCATGGCCGATCAGGGCGAGGTATGCGAATTGGGAATCGCTATTGATGGTCTGATCGCGCACTAGCGGCTTCTACGACCCACTGGAACAGAGCCTTTCCGTTCTGGAGATACTCGGGATGCCACTGAACCGCCGTCAGATCCCACGTCGAGTCGTCCGGCTCGATCGCTTCGATGACGCCGTCGTTTGCCCAGGCGACCGCACAGAAGCCGGGTGCGATGGTCTTGACCGCCTGGTGGTGAATCGAATTGACGACGGTTTCTGAACCGATGATCTGACTCAGCAGGGAACCGGGCTCGATGCTGACGGATTGGTGTCCGTCGAACGCTCTACCGTCCGTGACGTCGTGAACCTCGCTGTGGGCATATTGAGACGCCAGATCTACCCAAAGGGTGCCACCGAAGGCGACGTTGATAAGTTGAGCTCCCCGGCAGATGGCCAGAGTTGGTATTCGCCGATCCCGGGCAGAGCGAGCCAGCGCCAGCTCCCAGTTGTCGCGTTGGTCGTCGACGCCACGCGTGATCGGTGTTTCAGGACCTTCCCGATAGCCGTAGCGGATCGGGTTGATGTCGCCTCCCCCGGTAAATACCAAGCCATCGAGGAGTCGCACGGCGGTGGACACGTGTTCCGGGTTCTGTTGGGGCACCATCACCGGGATACCGCCGGCATCAAGGACCCCGTCGCAGTAGTCGGCGATCATGCCGTGAACGGTTCGATCGCCAATCGATGCGGTGACCCTAAATGGCCTGCTGGTGATCCCGATGATCGGTTTCTTCATGCGCTGAGTTTGCTTGTTTGCGCCGAACAAGGCAAGCTACTTCCCCGCCACGTTCTTCGGCGCACTAACACGTAACGATTGAGGTATTTCGATGGGCTCGCTGGTCAAGAAGCGACGCAAAAAGATGTCGAAGCATAAGTACCGCAAGCGCATTAAGGCCAACCGCCACAAGCGCAAGCGCTAGCTTCGACTGTCGCTCCGGCGATGTCATTCACTCACGGATTTGTATTCCTGGCGTTGCCACGCGCCTTTTAATCGACCGGGTCGAATCCAATCTGCTCTTCGCGACCTAAGCGGGTGGCGGCCAGTCCGGCGATTCCGAGGGCTCCCAAGAGGATGCCCCATTGAATGGCTGATCCCCCGGAGCTGCCGAGTGGACCGATCCAGTCGGCACATCCTCCGGTAGCCCGAACGACGTCTTTGAAGCCGCTGGACGACCAGAGCAGGCCGTCCCAGTACACCTTGTTGGGCCGAACGTTGGCGGTCCTGAAGGACAACACATGCGTGCTGTCGGCTTCGACCACGGCGACAAGCTCTCCAGTCGGTAGTGGGGCTGACAACGGAACCGTTTCGACCATGGCTCCGGTCGCCTGACCGATGACCACGCTATCGGTGGCTAGTGGGGGTGATGCCGTTGCCGACCAATATACGGTTCCACTGGCGGCGTCGCGTACCGAAACACGGCGAATGGCTTCGTTCTCGCATGAGGCGAATCGGATTGCATAGGCGTCGGTGGTCAAAGACCGACTAATCCCTACGCGTTGCACGGTGTCACAGTCGACGCACGTGGGCTCGCCTGTCAGGCCATTGGTCAACGCGATCAGGGTGATCAGACTGGCTGCGGCTATGAGGGCATATAACCAGGCTCGAACTGGCAGAGTGGGCCAAACAAACTCGTACCAGTGACCAGGTGGGATAAGGTCCCGTTTGCTTCTCTCAGAGGACCCCGGGCCGAATGGGTCAGCTGAGGCGTCCGTGAGGTCGATTTCGATGTCGCCCCGTTCGTCGACGGCGACGAACGGGTCTTGCTGGATCGTGGTGGCCATGTCTACGCCGAAGCGTACCGACCCCGCCGGCTAGTTACGGGGATTGGATCGGTAGCGCTTGAGCCTGAGACTGTTTGTTACGACTGAGACAGAGGAGGAGGCCATCGCCGCCGAGGCCAGCATGGGTCCGAGGAACCCGAAGGCCGCCAAGGGGATCATGGCAACGTTATAGAAGAATGCCCAGAAAAGGTTCTGTTGGATGGTCCGGAACGTCTTCCTGGCAAGATCCAGTGAGATTTCCACCAAAAGCGGATCTCCTGACATGAGGATGACGTCGCCCGCTTCGATCGCGATATCGACTCCGGTCCCCACGGCCATGCCAAGGTCGGCCTGGGTGAGGGCTGGCGCATCGTTGACACCGTCGCCGACAAAGGCGACCTGTAGACCCTCGGCCTGGAGCCGGGCGACTTCGTTGGCTTTCTCGCCTGGCATTACGTCCGCCAGAACGCGATCGATTCCGAGCTGCGCAGCGATGGCGGCGGCGGTTCGATGGTTGTCTCCGGTGATCATGGCCACCTGGACCCCCAGATCCTGGAGTCCTTTGACGGCCTCCCGGGAAGTCGATCTGATCGAGTCAGCTACCGCCAGCGCCCCCATCGCTTCACCGTTCCAGCCCGCCAGAAAAGCAGTTTGGCCTTTGGATTCGTACTCCTCGATGGCGTCGAGGAGCATCTGCGCGATGATGAGGCCCTCGTCGGCGAGCAGTTTGGCTTTGCCGACCGTGACCGTCACTCCGTCCACCAGGGCCGTGATGCCACGTCCGGGGATGGCAACGTGATTGGTGGCGGCTCTGGCATTGAGATCGCGTTCTTCGACTCCGAGCTGGATGGCGCGCGCCACCGGATGCTCTGAACCTGACTCGACCCCGGCGACTCTTTCGAGAAATTGGTCGTCCTGGCCATTCACGGTGACGAACTCGGTCAGCGTCATGGCCCCCCTCGTCAACGTTCCGGTCTTGTCGAACAAGACCACGTCGATCGAGCGTGCCCGTTCGAAAATGTCAGCCCCCTTGAAGACGATCCCCAGTTCGGCTCCTCGACCTGACCCCACCATGATGGCGGTAGGCGTTGCGAGGCCGAGGGCGCACGGGCAGGCAATGATGACTACCGCAATGGCGCGCTGGATTGCAGTAACGGATCCGACGTCGGACAACGACCAGGCAATCAAGGTGATAAGGCTGAGAAGGAGAACGATCGGAACGAACACGCCCGACACCCGGTCGGCGAGTCTTTGAACGGGCGCCTTGGAGGCCTGGGCATCCTCGACCAGTTTGACGATCTGGTGCAAGGCGGTTCTCGTCCCGACATTCGTTGCCTGGACGACAATGACACCCTGTTGATTGATGGTGGCACCGAACACGGAGTCTCCGATTGATTTGTCGACCGGCGTCGACTCACCTGTAAGCATGGACTCGTCGACCGAGGTGGCTCCTTCGGAGATCGTTCCGTCGGTCGGTATTTTCGAGCCTGGCATTACCTTCATGAGGTCGCCAGGCACCACGTCACTTATCGAAACGACCATCGTCTCGCCGTTACGAATAACCGTCGCTTCCTTCGCCCCTAATTCGAGAAGCTTCGTTATCGCTCGACTGGCGCGACCCTTGGCGCGGGCTTCGAAGTAGCGGCCGAGCAGGATGAAGCTGACGATGGCGCCGGCCGTTTCGAAGAACACCGGTTGGTTGGCAAAGAATGCCCACACCGAATAGAAGTAGGCGGCCAGGGTGCCAAGAGACACGAGGGTGTCCATATTGGCTCCCTTTGCCTTCAGGCGTTTGGCGGCGGCCTCATGGAATTGCCATCCGAACCAGAATTCGACCGGGGTCACCAACGCCCATTGAGCGATATGCGATGCCGTCGACTCCATATTGGCCATGGCAAGCAGAATGGCCGGGACGGTTAGGGCCGCCGCTCCCAGGAACCGTCGCCACTGGGCCCGCGCTTCCTCGGAATACTTTTCCGACTGCGATTGCCGATCGTCGGTGGCCGGGCGCATGTCGTAGCCGATCTTCTGAACGGCTGCCACCAGTTCGGCTTCGTCAACGTCGTCGTCGAAGGCGACCCTGGCTTCGCCACCGGCGTAGTTCACGATGGCCTCGGAGACGTCATCTCGTTTTGAGAGGACGCGTTCGATCCGCATTGCGCACGAGGCGCAGGTCATTCCATCGACTTCGAACGTCAACTCTTTGGACATGGTATGGGTTCCTTGTTTCGAGCTATCGGGCTACGTCGTAACCCTGCTCTTCGATCGCTTCGATGATGGCGTCCAGCGCCAGCGAATCGTCGAAGGAGAGATCTACGGTGCGTTCCTCGATATGGACTTCGACTTTGTCAACGCCGGCAAGTTCGTTGACCGCTCCTTCGATGGAGGACTTGCAGTGTCCGCACGAGATTGTTGGGACGGAAAGGGTGGTGGTATTCATGTTCTACTCCGTTGGGTTTGCAGGGCCAGTGACGGCGGCCGTGTACCGCATGGTTTCCATGAGTTCTTCTACGATCTCGGCGGTGCGCCCCTCACTGATGGCATGAGTCACGCATGTCTCGAGATGGTTTTGGAGCAACACACGGTTGACGCGTTCAAGCGAACCCTGAAGTGCTGAAACTTGTTTCATCACATCGGGGCAGTATCGCTCTTCCTCGACCATTCGGATCACGCTCTCAAGGTGACCACGAACCGTCTTCAAACGATTGAGTGCGTCCTTCTTGTGCTGTTCCTTCATCGGAGCCATTCTACCACCCCACCGGGGGAGGGGTCAAGATTCCATTCGCCTCAAAGAATCTTTGGGAAATAGGAAACCAAACGGTCAAGTAGTACGTATAAACGTTAAGGAGTCAGCGTTTCGGTCACTCGATGGCGGACTGAAAAGCGCCGATTGTGAAATAGATCGGGTGTCGGTGACGTTGACTCGTAGACACCTCCGAAAGGAGCAAACGATGAGTGATACAACACTTAAAGGCCGCCGAATCCAAGGTGGGGTGCGGCCGTCAAAAACGATCGAGATGACCCGTATCTGTGCGGATTCGGGTTGTGTAACGAAGCTGTCCAAATACAACCGTCGGGAATTCTGTTTTGCTCATGCTCCCGTCAAGTTCCCGAGGGTCCGTGGCCGGATACCCATCGACGGAGCGATCTAAACCGTAACCGATGCGTCAGGCGATTCCTCCGAATCGTTACCGCTACCCTAACCTGACGCTACAAACGCTGAGTCCAGCCGAGGCCCAGCCAACAAGAATGAGGTCCCGGATCCCTCCCTCCGGGGCCTCATTCGCGTCCATCGGTGGTCTTAGGGAGTGTCCTGCTCGATTCCGAGCTTTGTGAGGAAGGGTTCGCTTGATGGTTCGCGACCGAGAAATTGCCGGACGAGGACGATGGCATCTTTGGTGCCATTGGGCGCCAACACCAGGTTGCGATAGTCCATCCCTACTGCCGGATTGTCTATGCCGTCGGCAACGAATCGTGAGAACATATCGTCCCCGAACACCTCGGCCCACAAGTATCCGTAGTAGCCGGCGTCGTAGCCAAACATGTGTCCGAAGGAACCAAGGAAGAAGGTTCCCTCGGGATGGGGGAGCAGGCTGAACTCGTTTGCCTTGCGGAGGGCCTCGTCCAACGAATACGGACGCCCCGGTCCGTGAAGGTACATGTCGAGCATTCCGTAGGTGACCTGGCGAAGCTTGGCGAGGCTTTCGTTGAGGTACCGCGAAGCAGCAAGTTGTCCGAGGAGCTCATCCGGCATGACTTCATTGGTCTCGTGGTGAGTTGCGAAGCGTCGCAGGATGTCGGGCTCCCAGCACCAGTGCTCCATGATCTGCGAGGGCGCCTCGACAAAGTCCCATTCAGTGCTCGCCCCGGAGAATCTGAGGAGTTCGGCTTTTGAAAAGGTCATATGAAGGATGTGGCCGAATTCATGAAATAGCGTCACCGCGTCACCGTGCTGGAGTAGTGATGGCCTGTCCGGGGACGGTTTCGGGAAGTTGGCGACAATGGCGCTGACGGGCTTCACGTACCCATCTGGACCGCGGTGGGCGGGTACCAACGGCCAGGCTGCCGCGTGTGAAAACTTTCCTTCGCGGGGAAACAAATCCATGTAGAAGTGGCCGATTGTGTGGCCGGAGTCGGCCTCGGTGACCTGCCACAGGGTGACATCTTCGTGCCAGGCGTTGGCAGGGGTTATCTCGGTGTACGTGACTCCGAACATTTCGGAGGTGAGGTCGAACATGCCCTTCACGACCCGGTTGAGTGACAGGTATTCGGAGACCCTCTGGTTGTCCACTCCGAACTCGTCCCGTTTCAGGACGGTGTCGTAGTAGCGCCAATCCCATAATTCAAGCTCATCGGCCCCGGTGTCGGCATGAAGTAGGGCAGCCATTCGTTCGATCTCGGCTCGGGCCTGGGTTGTCAGACCCGGAACGATCGAGTCGTAGAACTCGAAGACGGCCTCCGGTGTTTCGGCCATCTTGAGCTGCATTGAGTGGTGGGCCCACGAGTCCACTCCGAAGATGTCTGCAATCTGTTGGCGGATCTCCACGGCTTCCTGGATCACCGGACGATTGGCTTCTGCCGCCCGGTTGCTGAACTTCTTTTGGAGTGCCTCGCGCAGGTCGCGGTTTTTGACGTTCTCAATGAAGGGGACGACATCGGGGTAGGCCATCGAGACGCAAAACGTATTTGCTTTCTCGCCGGGCTTCAGACCCTCGATGTACGAGTCAGGCAAGCCGTCAAGGTCGGCACGCGTGACCACGAGATAGTCCTCGTATTCGGCGATGTTGGTGGAGAAAGCGATACTCAACTCGACCAGGCGCTCGTTGAGTTCCTTCAGCTTTTCACGATCGTCCATCGCCAGTTCATGGCCGGCCATCCGAAAGTCGCGCAGCGTGAACTCCAGGAGTCGGGCAGACTCGCCGACGAGGGAAGCGGCCTCGTCTGTAGCTGCATATTCGGCAATTGCCTGATACACATCCTCCCGGAACACGAGATCGACACCCCACTTGGCGAGCTTCTCCTCAAGCGCCCTGGCTGCGGTCCTGACTTCTTCGTCGGGCGACGTTTCGCCCAGAAAGGGGCCCTGTCCATAGGCGATGGCGACGGTTTGGGCAGCTCGTTCCGCCGGTTCGAGCGTGTTTGCGAAGGTTCGGGCGTCCTCGCAATTGACCATTTCAGCGATGAAGCCGTCAGCCTTCGCCAGGGCGGCATCGAGGGCCGCTTCGATTGACCGGGCGGTGACGGTTGTGTAGTCAAACAACATCCGGGGAAGGTTAGCTTGACACAGACCGGTTGAGGCTCTCAGTTGGGTCGACTATCGCCGGCGACCTCTAGTGTGGCGGAGACGATCTCGGAGGATTCGTGTTCGAAGAAGGTATTCAAGAGTTCTGGGCTTGGTGGAGCGATGTCGGCAGGGCAAGCCTGTTGGCGGCCATTGAGGGCCAGGACTCCGACATCGCCGAGGTTCTGTCGGACAAAGTTCACGAGTTACATCTCAACCTGGACTGGCAACTCACACCGCTCGACGACGGTACGTTCTGCCTGGCCATCTCGGGAGGGGGGAGCCGGATGCTCCGTGTTCTGACCGAGACGGCCATGGTGTGGGCGCCGGTTGACGATGACCGGTTCGTCTATGCGGCGGCCAGGATTGCCCAGCCACTCACCCCGTTCGAGTTCGGTGACACGGTGATCGATCCGAGCCTGGTCCGCGTTGCCACCGAGGTTGACGAAGAATACGAACAACTCGACGTGACGATGTACATACCGGGCGCCGAATCGTATGACGACGCAGACCTCACGGAGTTGGCGATGATCCTGCTGGACACCGCACTCGGCGAAGACGCCACCGAGAGGTGGATCGGGATCATCGATACCGTCGATCAAGACCCGGGTCACAGCATGTATCTCACGGACTTGCCGGGAGCCATCGCCCAATACGAGCCGACCGTCACCAGAGACGAGTGGGTTGTATTCCAAAAGGGCCCGAGCCCCAAAGAGCCGGTGGTGGTGGCGTTGAATGTCGCCGCCAAACATATCGAACATCTGACGCACGGTATCCACGTCGAAATCCGAATTGCCCTCACCGAGGTGACCGGACTCGGAATGCCGTCTGAAGCAGAGGCCGAACGGCTAGCCGCGATCGAAGATGCCATTGTTGATGCGCTTCCAGACGGAGTGATACTGGTGGCGCGAGAGACCGGACTCAACCTCCGAATCCTGCATTTTTACGGCCGAAACGCCGACCACCTCGAGGAGGCATTGACCCCGTTCGAGGACCATGCCAGTCACGACATCGAATTCCATCTGGCGCTCGATGCCGACTGGTCGATGCTTGCCCAGTTGCGCTGATGTCCGGGGGTAGCGGGACCCTCCTGGTGGTGGATCGAGTCGCAGGCACCCCCCATGATGCCGTTCTTGTGTCCGGCGGTCGGGTTGTCGGGGTTGGTCAATCCACGAGCTTCGACACCAGGGGTCTGACGGTTGATCGGTATCCCGGGACGACTCTGGTGGCCGGCCTGGGTGACGCCCACTTCCATCCGTTGGGGTTCACGGCAGCCATCAACCGGCTCAATGTGGCGCGCTGCGGGAACTTCGACGAACTGCGAGCCAAAGTTCGGGCGGCCGCTGCGGATCTCGCCCCCGACGAGCCACTGATCGGGACACGGCTCAACGACGACGGCTTGGCAGAAGGCCGACTGCCAACCAGGCTCGAATTGGATGCGATGATGCCCGTTCGGCCGCTGTTCCTGTATCGATACTGCGGCCACATCGCGGTGGCCAACACAGCTGGCCTTGATGCTGCCCGAGTGGGTCCCGACACGGCAGATCCGATCGGGGGGTCGCTCGATCGTGACGAGGAGGGCAGGCCCAATGGGATCTTGCGTGAGACAGCGGTGTCGATCGTGGGAGATGTGCTGGGGGGCCGGTCAGCTTCCTTGACGCCGGATCAGGTGCTGAGCGGGCTATCGGGACTGGTTGGAGCCGGACTCACCCGCCTCGGCGCCATCATTTCGACGGTCAGCTTCTGTGGCGTGTCGAACGAGCTTGATCTACTCATGGACATTGCGAGAGATCTACCCCTTCACCTGTCCGTACTGGTGCATGCCGCCACCGCCGACGAGTTGGAGGCGGCGGCCGAGCGGCTGTCGAACGCCGGAAGGCGGGTGAGCTTTCTCGGAATGAAGGACTTCACCGACGGCAGCCTTGGTGGACACACAGCCGCTCTCCGACGCCCCTATGCGGATTGGCCTCACGAGACAGGTACCAACCGTTTTGATCTCGACAGAATCGGACCGATTGCCGAAAGATCTTTGGCGCTTGGCGGCTCCGTTGCCTTGCACGCGATCGGCGATGCCGCCTGCCGTGACGTGATTGGCTACTTCGGTGAACTCCGGGAGGCTGGCGTAGAAGCCGAACGCCTCCGGATTGAACACGCCTCGATACTCACCGACGATGACGTCGAAGAGTTGGCCTCAACCGGGGCGGTGGCCTCCGTGCAGCCCGCCTTTCTGGCTTCGGAAACAGAATGGCTTGCGACCCGGCTTGGTGATCGAGTCGACACGACCTATCGCTTCAAGACGATGCAAGACGCCGGAATCCCGTTGGCTGGTGGATCGGACTGCCCGGTGGAGCCACCCTTTCCACTCGCCGGTATGGCGGTGGCCCGCGACAGAGCCGGTCTGGTGCCGTCTGAGTCGCTCGACGCCAGAGCCGCGCTCGGATTGTTTACCGAGGGGGTCTCGCTGGCTCTTCGCGAACCCACCCCATTGGCGGTTGGGTCCCGGGCAGACTTCACGTTGGTCGATGTCGATCCAATGACAGCCACTCCCGACGAACTGCGCTCCGCCGAGGTCGTATCCACCTGGATTGAGGGAAAACCGCACATCGCGGAGCACTTCGAGTGGGATCAATAACCGGTTGGTATTACCGGCCCCAGCATGTCGAGCATGGGTCGGTGGACGTGCTCATTCGAGGCCAGGATCGAAGAGGGTTTGGTCACGTCAATCGGTTGACCGCGGACGTCGGTGACGATACCTCCAGCTTCGGTAACGAGAAGGACGCCGGCGGCCATGTCCCACGGTTGTACCTGAAACTCCCAATAGGCGTCGAACCTACCGACGGCCACCCAGGCCAGATCGAGTGCGGCTGATCCATTCCGCCGGACCCCCTGGCAGTTGTGAAGGCCGGCTGCTAACGCCCGGCCGTACTCGTCGGATCGTTCCTGGCGATCATATGGAAAGCCGGTGGCCACAAGACTTGCGGACAGGTCCGTTGCCCTGGACACGGAGATGGCCGATCCGTCGAGTTCCGATCCGCCACCCCGGATGGCAGTGAACATTTCCTTCTTGAAGACATCGAGGACCACACCGACGAGCGGGCCGTCGCCATCGATCAACCCAACCGAAACAGCTACATGGGGGATGCCGTGAAGAAAATTGACGGTGCCATCGATCGGGTCGAGGCTCCAGGTCCGCTCTCCGGGCCGGAGTCCACCCTCCTCTCCGACGACGCCGTCAGACGGTCGGCCACGCTCGATCATCTCGATCATGAGGCGCTCGGCAGCTCGGTCGGCGGCCGTAACCGGATTGACCGCTCCTTTGAAGTGGGTATCGCCTGCTGCCAACGACCAATCCTGCACAACCTTGCCAGCGGCGCGAGCAAGGTCCATGGCGAAGTCGATGTCGTGCATGACAACACTGTAGGCATCGCCCCGTTCAGATGAGCCGTAGAATCCTCCGGTGATCCGTCCCATCTTGTTTGCAGTCGTCGGAGCCCTGTGCGCAAGTGCAGGCTTCGCTCCTATCAGCAACCCCTTGCTGATGGTGGTTGGGGTGGCGGTCCTGCTGATCGGCGTCTTGCGGGCCGAGCGGGCCGGCGACGCTTTCGCGGCCGGGTTGGTTTTTGGCGTAGTCCTGACATCGGTCGTGATGGAGTGGCTGACCAACCTCGCCAACGAAGCTGCGATCGGTCTTGGATTGTTGCAGGGACTCTTTTATGGCTCAGCCATGCTCGTGGTGTGGCTGATCAAGGACAAGCCGGTCAAGGCAGTAGCGATCATGGTGGTGGGGACCTGGACGGCCATGGAGTTTTCCAGGGAGCGGATTCCCTTCGGGGGCATTAGCTGGGGGGCACCGGGGTACTCGATCGGCGAATGGACCTGGTTGCGTTCAGGAGCCCAGTGGGTAGGCACCTCGGGTCTTTCGGTTGTCGCCGTGGGCGTTTCTACCGGAGTGGCCCTCTATCTCGTTCGGCGTGACTACCGACCGTTGCTGGTATCCCTCGGGCTGGCGGCGCTTCTGGCGGCGCTCGGCGCCATATACCCATCTGGTCCAATGGGACCCGAAATCAGGGTGGCCATCGTGCAAGGAAACTCACCGTGCCCTGGCATGCGATGTGCCAACGAGCGGGGCTTGATCTTTGAGAGTCATTTGGAATTGACCCGCACGTTGGCGGCTGACACATACGACCTGGTGCTTTGGCCAGAATCGTCTACCGGCTTCGGGTTCGACCCGCTTCAATCCTCCGAGGTGGCCCAATTGCTCTCCGACGAAGCCGAACGGTTGGGGTCCTACCTGATGGTTGGTGGTGACCGGGCCGACACGCCAGGCACGTTCATCAACTCGAACTTGTTGTACAACCGCTCGGGAGACCTGGTGGGAGAGTATCGCAAGCGCCATCCGGTCCCCTTCGGCGAGTACATCCCTTTCCGATCCGTGATTGGCCGCCTTTCCCTTTTGTCGAGGGTTCCTCGGGACATGGTGCGAGGCGTGCAACCGGGCTTATTTGTCGTCGACTTCGGCTCGATCGGTACGGTGATCTCCTATGAGGCTGCCTTTGCCCGGTACAGCCGCGACGCCACCGCCCTTGGGGCGAGTGTGTTGGTCGTTGCGTCAAATGAGGCCAGTTATGGGCGGTCGACGGCCGCCGCCCAACTCATGGACATGAGCCGGATGCGGGCAGCTGAGAATGGCGTAGATGTTATTCATGGTGCCGTGACAGGGTCGTCTGTCCTCATCACGCAGGGTGGCGTTCTTGGCGCGCCGACCGGACTTTTCGAGAAAACAATTCTCACGGGTACGGTACGGATTCGTACAGCCGGTCCGACGTTATTTTCCCGGTGGGGGGATTGGCTGGCGGTGGCGGCCATGCTCCTGGGGGCGCTTACCGTGGTCGAGGCGGCGGTCCGCAAGCCTTCCGACCCTTAATGAGGGGAGGCCACCTAACGGTGACCTCCCGCTGTCGGCTATGAGGTCAAAAGACCCCGCCAGGGACAAGCCGACCGCTCTTTTCTAGCGCCAACATTTCCCAGTTTCCATTCATTGAGGCAAGTTTCTCAAAAAAATCGTACAAGTTCACTGGTTTCGGCGATGGTACCGATTCCATACGCGGAGTGGCCGTATTCTGACAGAGCGTCGTAGACGGAGGCGGCGCGGTCGGGGCGGGTGATGACCACAAATCCGATGCCCATGTTGAACGTGCCAAACATATTCTCGTTCGAAATGCCACCCTTCTCGGCCAGCCAGCCGAACACAGCCGGTGGTTGCCACGTGCTGGTATCAATCCGGGCGCCGAGTCCGGCGGGCAACGGTCGGCCGGCATTGCCTGGCAACCCTCCGCCGGTCACATGTGCAAACCCGGTCGCCAATTCCGCCTCGGCCAAAGCGAGCACGGCAGGCGTGTAGATAACCGATGGCTCCAGCAAGACGCTGCCGATGGGCCGGTCGGTGCCAGGCAACGTCTCGTGGAGATCGTCAACGACCTTTCGAATCAGCGAAAACCCGTTCGACCGAACGTTGGGACTGGCGATCCCGATGATGTGATCGCCCGGCCGGATCTCGTGACCGGTGATTTCCTGGCCGGCCTCGACGATCCCCAGCGCCGCTCCGGCCAGGTCGACATGGTGAGTTTCAACCATCCCGGGGTGTTCGGCGGTTTCGCCGCCAAGGAGCGCGCAGTCGATGGAAGCACAGGCTTGAGCGACGGACTCGACGATGGTTCGCTCGCGAGAAGGATCGAGTCTGCCAACGGCGATGTAGTCGGTAAAAGCGATGGCTCTCGCCCCGACTGCGGCGAGATCATCGACACACATGGCGACCAGATCTATCCCCACCGAGGAATAATCGCTCATTAGTCTGGCGATTTCGAGCTTCGTTCCGACCCCGTCGGTTGACATCATGAGCACCGGATTAGTGAAGCCAGGTGGCAGGGTGATTCCGGCGGCGAACCCACCGAATCCGCCGACCACGTTTGCGCCCCAGCTCGAGGTGACGGCTTCGGCGATGGTCCCTACGTACTTGTCGGCCGCCTCAACGTCGACCCCGGCGTTTTTGTAGGAGTCCATCAGGAGATCTCGAGAACGAACTTGCCGGCCTCAGCCGACACGTCGGTCGGGTACTCACCGGTCAGGCAGGCGTTGCAGAAGCTCCCGCCCCCCGAGGCAGCCATGAGGCCGTCGATGCTCAGATACGCCAATGAGTCAACCTCAAGGAACTCGCGAATCTCGTCGACGCTTCGTTCTGCCGCCAGCAGCCGCGATCGATCTGACGTGTCCATGCCGTAGAAACATGGCCAGCGATAGGGCGGCGACGAGATGCGGAGATGAATCTCTGATGCGCCCGCCTCCCGGACCATCGTGACGAGTTGCCGGGTAGTGCTTCCCCGTACGATCGAGTCGTCGACGAGGACCACACGTTGACCGTTCAAGGTGGCGGGAATCGGGTTGAGTTTCATTCGGATGCCACGATCGCGCAGCATCTGAGACGGTTCGATGAACGTGCGACCGACGTAGCGGTTTTTGATGAGCCCATCGGCGTAATGGATCCGGCTCACTTCCGCGAAGCCCTGGGCGGCCGGGATTCCTGATTCCGGGACCGGGACGACGACGTCGGCTTCGACGGGTGATTCGGTGGCGAGCAGTCGTCCCATTTCTTGACGCGACGCATGGATGTTTCGTCCGAGCAAATGGCTGTCCGGTCGAGCGAAGTACACGAATTCGAACACGCAGAGCTTCGGCTCGGGCGTGGTTGCGAACGGTCGGTAGCTCTTGAGGCCGGACGCGTTGATGACGATCATTTCGCCCGGCTCGATCTCTCTGATGAACTCGGCGCCGAGAATGTCAAGAGCGGCGGTTTCCGACGCCACGACCCAACCATTGTCACCCAGGCTGCCGAGGCATAGCGGCCGGAATCCATGGGAATCTCTCAGAGCGACCAGATTGCCCTGGTCCATGATTGTGAGGGAAAAAGCACCTTCGAACATTGGGGCACACTTCAGTACGGCATGGGCCAATCCGTTGCCATCCGAGCGGGTGGAGTCGACCTCCCGGGAGATGGCTTCGAGCATGAGTTCGGAATCGGTTACGTTGGCCAGTTGAAGGTCCTCGGCCAACTGAAGTGTGTTGGTCAGGTTCCCATTGTGTGCCAGTGCCACCGCCGATTCGCCGACCTGCCGGTAGGTGGGCTGCGCGTTGTTCCAGACGGTTGATCCGGTTGTCGAATATCGGGTGTGTCCGATGGCCAGGTGGCCGTCGAGGGCGGCGAGGGTCTGTTCGTCGAATACCTGGGTGACCAGCCCCATGTCTTTGGAGATCATGGTGGTCTCGCCGTTCGACACGGCCATTCCGGCGCTTTCTTGGCCGCGGTGCTGGAGAGCGAATAGGCCGAAGTAGGTCAGCTGCGATGCTTGTTGGCCCGGGGCGTACACCCCGAACACGCCGCACTCTTCGCCCGGCTCGGAAAGATCATCGATGGTCACGAGGCACCCATGTTACTTGCCGCTCGTCGGTGCGTATGCTGGGATCGTGCGGTACTGCTTTGTCTGCGACCATCCTGTCGGAGGAACCTCGTGCCCCGATTGTGGGCGTCCCGCATATGAGACCTCGGATCCGGTCCGTCGGTTGAAGCGGCCCTCCGTCCCGAGGTCCGTCGCCCTCATCGCCGTGGGGTTGGCGCTCATCGTGTTATTGTTGGCCTTCCAGGTGCGGTGGGGCATACGTTGAGTGGGCTCAGCCCATTCGTGAACGGATAGCGCCAGACCAGGCGGCGCCCGCTTCGGAGAGCGGGATGCTGGTGACCCCGCCCTGGGTGTCGTCGAAGCTGATGTGGTCGCCACCAAACGTACCGAGTTCCTTGACGGGAACCCCCAGGTCATCGGCGAGGGCCCGAATGGCT
Source organism: Acidimicrobiia bacterium (assembly GCA_016650365.1). Lineage (NCBI taxonomy): Bacteria > Bacillati > Actinomycetota > Acidimicrobiia > Acidimicrobiia bacterium. The sequence continues at coordinate 8,557 of JAENVV010000026.1, read as the reverse complement.
CCGGCGTGGTTGTCAGGGACTGCGGCAATGAAGCCATGAGGCGCCTCGGCGAAGAGGCCGGTCCAATTTGAGTAGGCCACGTGAGCGCCAACCCCCGAAGCAATACATACTTCAGAGAGGGTTACGGCTATCCCACCATCTGAAATGTCGTGCATGACGGGCACCAGTTCCTGTTGGGCGAGGGCGACCGCCAGTTCGATGACAGCTTTGCCAATCGTGGGGTCGGAGCTCGTTGGTCGGCCCCCGACGTGACCTTTGATGATCTTTTCGAAGGCGCTCCCCGCCAGGTTTTGAGAATCTTGCGGACCGAACATCCAGATGGCCATACCCTCCTCGGCACGGTCAAGGCGGGGGACCGACCGTGGCGCGGGATCGGCCAGCCCGAGCATCCCGACAATCGGCGTCGGGTAGATGTCGACCTCGTCGGTTTCGTTGTAGAACGATACGTTGCCACCGACGACCGGAACCCCGAGCGCTTCACAGGCCAGGGACATTCCTTCGACGGTCTCAATGAATTGCCACATGACCTCGGGTTTTTCGGGGTTGCCGAAGTTGAGGTTGTCGACGACGGCCATGGGCTTGGCTCCGAGCATGGCGACATTCAGGGCGGCTTCCCATACCAGGTTGGCACCGCCTCGCTGGGGGTCGAGGTAACACTGGCGGCCGTTTCCGTCGGTCGAGACGGCCAGAGCCTTTTCGGTTCCTTTGATTCGCAGGAGCGATCCGTTCTCTCCGGGGCCGACGACCGTATTGAGGAACAATTGGTGATCGTATTGCTCATATACCCATGAGGGGTCACCGATTGAGGGGTCGGCGAGAACCTCAAGCAGGCAACCCATGATGTCGGGGGTTTCCCGGTATTCAAGGGTGTTGGCCCACAGGCCCTCGAGCCAGTGGGGCTCTGCCGAGTCGCGTCGGAGAATCGGGGCTGCTTCGGATAGAGATGCCGCAGGCATCTCGGCGACTACCTGGTCGTTGTAGGAGATCCGCAGAGTGTCCCCGGCCGTGACAGTTCCTACTACGGAGGCGTCGATCTCCCATTTGGTGGCGACCGCCAGCACCTCGTCGACGTTCACTGGATCCACAAAGGCCATCATCCGCTCTTGAGATTCGGACATGAGGAGTTCGGCGGCGCTCATGCCGATTTCGCGGACGTGAACCCTGCCGAGATCCACGTCCATGCCGGTGCCGGCCCTGGCAGCCGGTTCGGATGTGGCACATGACAACCCGGCTGCTCCAAGGTCCTGGACCCCGACCACCAGGGCCCGGTCATACAGTTCCAGGCAGGCTTCAATCAGCTTCTTCTCTTCGAATGGGTCACCTACTTGAACCGTGGGGCGCTTGGTGTCTGAACCGGCATCGAACGATGCCGAGGCCAGAACCGAGGCTCCGCCGATGCCATCACGACCGGTACTCGAGCCGAGCAACACCGCGATGGTGCCGGGAGTTCCGGCAGTTCCGAGGACGAGCTGTTCTTTGCGCATGATGCCGAGGCACATGACGTTGACGAGCGGATTACCCGAGTAGCACTCTTCGAATGCCACTTCACCGCCAACGGTCGGTACGCCGACCGCATTACCGTATCCAGCCACGCCGGCAACGACTCCGGCCAGTAGGTAGCGGTTGTGGGGGTCGTCGAGTGGTCCGAATCGAATCTGATCCCATAGGGCAATCGGTCGGGCCCCCATCGTGAAGATATCCCGGAGGATCCCTCCCACTCCGGTGGCGGCGCCCTGGTACGGCTCCACGAAAGACGGATGGTTGTGTGACTCGATCCGCAGTGCCGCCAGCCAACCGTCGCCAAGGTCGACGACTCCGGCGTTTTCGCCCGGCCCTACAACCACCCAGGGCGCAGTGGTGGGGAACCGGCCGAGGAAAGCTCTCGACGACTTGTAAGAGCAGTGTTCCGACCACATCACCGAGTACATGGCCAGTTCGGCTTCGGTCGGTCGGCGGCCCAAAATGTCACACACGTCGGCATACTCATCGTCCGTCATCCCAAGTGCCTGGTGGATCGGCAGCGTCTCAGACATGGGACGAAACCTTTGACTGCAGGAATGATTCGAGCAGGATCCGACCGTCCGCCGAGCCGAGGATCAATTCGATCGCCCGTTCCGGGTGCGGCATGATGCCGGCGACGTTTCCACTTGAAACCGCCGCAATGTTGTTTGTTGACCCGTTCGGATTGTTGATCTCGTCGACGTTTCCCGACGCATCCGAATAGCGAAGTGGAACCTGTCCGGCCGATTCGAGCGAGGCAAGCTCGTCCGGTGCGGCGGTGAAGTTTCCTTCATAGGAGTTGAGAGGGATCTCAAGCACATCACCAACTTGAGCTGCTCTCGTGAGGATGGAGTTGGTCGACTCGACTCTCAGATGGATTGGCTTGCAAACGAACTTGAGATCCCGGTTCTGAAGAAGCACACCCGGAAGGAGACCGGCCTCGCACAGGATTTGAAAACCGTTGCAGATGCCAAGCACCGGGGCACCGGAAGCGGCGAGTCGGTTGACTTCGGCCATCACGGGGGAGAAGCGAGCGATTGCCCCGGTACGCAGATAGTCGCCGTGGGCGAACCCGCCGGGAAGCACGACGCTGTCGTAACCGGACAGATCGGTGTCACGATGCCAGACGAGGTCGGCTGAGCCGCCGAGTGCTTCCAGTGCGTAGACGACGTCGTGCTCGCAGTTGCTGCCGGGGAAAACGACGACAGCCGTTTTCATGGATTGATGACGATTTCGAAATCTTCCATCACCGGGTTGGCAAGGAGTTTTTCGCACATCTCGGTGACTGCGGCGCGTATCGATTCGGGATCACCCGGGGGTACTTGAAGTTCGATGGTCTTGTCGATCCGCACGTCCGATACGTTGTGGCCTAGGTCTCGTAATGCCCGGGCCACGGTGGCGCCTTGGGGGTCCGAGATGCTGGGGCGACGACGAATGCTGACGGTTACGGTCGTGGTGTCGGCCATCAAGTTCCCTTCAAATACGAATCAAATGAGGTACCAGAGATCTTCTCGAACGCCTCGACGTAGCGAGCGCGGGTCCCGGCAATCACCTCGGGTGGCAACGGCGGTGATGGAGGAGCATGGTCCCATCCTGAGGCGTCGAGCCAATCGCGGACGTACTGTTTGTCGAAGGAGGGAACCGCCGTGCCTGGCTGGTACTCGTCGGCCGGCCAATACCGAGAGGAGTCGGGTGTGAGTACTTCGTCGATGAGAAGTAGTTCCCCGTTCGAGTATCCGAATTCGAACTTGGTATCGGCGAGGATCACCCCGCGGTCCGCCGCATATCGAGCGGCGGTCAGATAGATCTCGATGGAAGTTGTTCTGAGGCGATCGTAAAGGTCATTGCCTAGCGCGGCGCGGGCCCCGGCCTCGTCGAGGTTTTCGTCGTGGCCGGACTCGGCTTTCGTGGCAGGCGTGAAGATGGGTTCGGGAAGCTGGTCGGCCATGGCCAGTCCGGCGGGAAGATGTTCGGTCGTGGGGCCTCCACCGTCGCGATATTCCCGCCACGACGATCCGTACAGGTAGCCGCGCACCACGCATTCGACGGGAATGACTTCACAGCGTCGCACGGTCATCGAGCGCCCGGATAGTTCGGCGAGATCGGAGTCCGTTAGTCCGGGAATGCCGCTCAGGTCGGTGCTTATGAGATGGTTCGGGGTTTCGAGGAGATCAAACCAGTGCAGCGAGAGACCGGTTAGGACCCGGCCTTTGTCGGGGATGGGGTCGCCGAGGATGACGTCGTACGCCGAGATGCGGTCGGTGGCGACGAACAACAGTCGTTCGTCGTCGATTTCGTAGATCTCCCTGACTTTTCCGGACGCCAGGTGTTTGAGTGCCAGCACGCGGCGAGATAGTAGCGGCTTTGAATGCGTACCTCGTCCCGGGTACCGCGCGCCAAGCGCGCCGTCATTTCGAGGGACACGGTCGACACCGTCGAAGGATAAAGAGGGGTTCGAACGCGCGACCGTTTCAGGCCCACGGGTCGCCGTCGATCTTCCTGAGTCGAGCTTTGAGTTCGCGTAGGGTGGCCGGGTAGCGGGTTGATGCGTCACTCTGACGGGTTTGTTCCCGACTGTCGACGAGCGGGTCATCACGCAACTCGTCGGGCGAGAAGGTTCGATTCCGATTTTGCCTTTGCGTCTCTCGCCACTGTTCAATCCGATTTTGCTCGAGACGGACCGCCAGCCACAACGCGAGTGAGTAGAAGGGCGCCAACAGGAGGATCTTCGGGGTTTCCAGCATCATCCAGGTACCGAAGGATCCAAGGACAATTAGCAGGCCAGTCACCGCGAACGGGAGTTGCCAGCGGTCACCGTAGCTGGCTAGCCAGAGCCATCCGGTCAGGATGGCCACCGCTCCGGTGATCCAGCCCAGCAGGGTACTCAGGACACTCGGCACGGACGCCGTGGCACCGATTGTTGCCCAAACTCCCACGGCCAGTCCTCCGATGGCGAGGAGCACCGACACTCGCAGGCGGTTTCGATCGGTCGGGATTGCCCACTTGCTCAACACGGGTATGAGTATCGCGGATGTGTCGACCATCGGGAACCCCGACCGGTGTGTCGCTCACTATTATCGGAATCCATGGCGCCGGCGATCGAATCTCCGGTGGTTTGGGGCGGGTCGTCTTGAACCGTCAAATGTCCGACTACGAGGAGCAATCGTGAGCACACCTGTCGTCGCCGTTACCGATACGGTCTTTCCCAGCCTTGATCCAGCCAGGGCGGCGCTTGCCGGAACCGGTGCTGAACTGAGAATGGCTGCCGCACCCACTCTTGAGGGGATTCTCGCCGTCGCGGCGGACGCTGACGCGCTGCTGGTCACGTATGCAAAGATCACCGCCGAGGTCATCGCCGGTCTGAAGAATTGCAAGGTGATCGGCCGCTTTGGGATTGGCGTTGACAACATCGACCTCGGAGCGGCTGCCGCTGCCGGCATTACGGTGACGTATGCCCCGGTCTACTGCCTCGATGAGGTCTCGGATCATGCGATGGCCCTGTTGCTGTCGCTCGCCCGCAAGATTCCTTACTCGAACAAACTCGTGAGCACCGGGCGCTGGGAGATGCCTGCGGTAGTCCCGATCTCACGGCTACGGGGAAACAAGCTCGGCCTGGTCGGGCTTGGCAACATACCTCAAACGATCGTTCCGAAGGCGCAAGCGTTCGGTCTGGAAATCCTGGCTGCCGACCCCTACGCACCTGACGAGGTCTTTGAACGTCTCAATGTAACCAGGGTTGATTTTGACGAACTTCTGCGAACCTCGGACTACATCTCGGTGCATGCTCCGTTGACTCCAGAGACAGAGAAGATGTTCAACGCCGAGGCATTTGCCAAGATGAAGAACAATGCTCTCTTGATCAACACGGCCCGCGGCCCCCTGGTTGATACCGACGCCCTCGCCGACGCCTTGGAAGCCGGCCAAATCGGGGGAGCGGCCCTTGACGTGCTGCCCGTTGAGCCACCGCCGGCGGACTCCCGTCTGGTGGGGCGTGACGACGTCATTTTGACCCCGCACACCGGCTTCTATTCGGAGGATGCGCTACTCGACCTCCAGACGACGGTTGCTACCGATGTGGCCACAGTCATACAGGGTGGGACTCCCAAATACCCGGTCAAGCCCCGATGAGGGGTCTGCCTGCCCCCGCATATCCGAAACCCGAGCCTGGCCCGAACCAGACCGTCTGATGACGTTGATCGGCGACCTTGTTGAGATTCTGGGTCCCGACCGCGTCCTCTCCGAACCTTTGGAACGATATCTATACGGCACCGACGGCGGGGTGGCGCGGGGTGAAGTGATCGTAGTTGTCCTTCCCGAAACTGCCTCGGAAGTGTCCGACGTCGTAATAGCCGCCAAACGCCACGGTTCGCCGATCGTTCCGCGTGGCGCAGGGACCGGACTGGCCGGCGGAGCGGCTCCGGCCGTTCCGTCGGTCGTGGTATCGCTAACCAATATGAAGAACATCGAAATCGACCTTGGTAACCGCACCGCCTGGGTGGGTCCAGGGGTCATCAACCTTGACCTGTCGAAACTCACGAGATCGTCCGGGTTCCACTTTGCTCCGGATCCCTCGTCCCAGTCGGCTTGCACGATCGGTGGCAACGTCGCCAATAACTCCGGCGGTCCGCATTGTCTTGCAGAGGGAACCACCACCAGTCATGTTCTCGCGGTCGAGATCGTCACTGCCGACGGGGAGATCGTGCTTCTGGGTGGCCCGGCGCCTGACCCGATCGGCCTCGACCTGCGGTCCGTCGTCGTCGGGTCCGAGGGTCTCCTCGGCATCATCACCAGAACGCTGGTGAAGCTGACTCCGAACCCACTCGACGTGCGAACCATTCTGGCCGGGTTCGCAACGATGGAGGACGCGGTGGCTACTTCGTCTGGCATCGTGGCGAGGGGCGTGGTGCCGGCGGCGCTCGAGATCATGGACCAGAAGATGACCAGGGCAGTCGAGAATTTCGTTGGGGCAGGGTTCCCGACCGATGCCGCGGCGATCTTGCTGGCCGAAGTCGCCGGGCATCCCGCGGCGGTCGAGGCAGAAGCCCGACTCGTCGAGCAAGTAGCCAACGAGAATCATGTCACGTCCCTGCGAGTTGCGGCTGATGGGGTCGAGCGAGCCAAGCTTTGGCTGGGACGTAAATCAGCCTTCGGAGCGGTCGCCCAGCTTGCCCCCGACTACTACTTGCACGACACCGTCGTTCCTCGGACGCAACTGGTGGCCACCATGCAGAAGATCTACGAGATTGCCGAGCGCCATGATGTTCTTATGCTCAATGTCTTCCATGCCGGTGACGGCAATCTGCATCCGCTCGTCGCCTTTGACGCCTCGGTCGAGGGGCAGCTCGACATCGTGCATGCTGCCATGGAGGAGGTCGCCAGAGTCTGCATCGAAGCCGGAGGTGCCTTGTCGGGCGAACATGGGATCGGACTCGAGAAGCGAGACCTCATGCCACTCCTTTACAACGAGGCCGATCTCGATGCTCAGGCAAGGCTGCGAGAGGCGTTCGATCCTGATGGATTGTTCAATCCACAAAAGGTGTTGCCGGCCGGATCCCGTTGCGCAGACCTGGGACGGCCCCTTCCGACCGGTGCCTGGCTGTGACCATTGCCGCGGTGTTTGCCTCATATGTTCGGCCGGCCGTTGCCGACAGTGGACTTCCTGAGTGCGACCTGATGGTCGCCCCACAAACCATCGACGAGCTTGAGCATATTCTTGATCTGGCGAGCGAACATCAGCTCAAGGCCGTCATTTGGGGTGGTGGTACCCACCAGGGAATCGGGGGTCGAATCGACCCAGACCTCCTGATCGCCACTTCGCAGCTCAACCGGCTCATCGACTGGCAGCCGGAAGATTTCACCGTCACCGTCGAGGCTGGAATGCGCGTTTCGGACCTGGAGGAGATGCTGGCCGATCGCGGCCAGATGGCCGTGTTGCCGGAACTTCCGGGCGCCGCCACCATCGGCGGTGTGATGGCGGCCGGGGTTAGCGGGTGGCGGCGAGCCCGGTATGGACCCACCAGGGACCGGGTGCTCGAAGTCGATCTCGTCACCGGTGATGGGCGTCGAGTGCGCGCCGGGGGCCGGGTGGTCAAGAACGTCACCGGCTTCGACTTGCCCCGCCTGGCGGTCGGTTCGTATGGATCCCTCGGGGTGATCGCCCAGGCCTGCCTGAAGCTGTGGCCGGAGCCGTCCACAAAAGTCACCGTTTCGGTGGCCGACGGCGACAGAGCCCTGGCGACCGCCTACCGACCGACCGCCGTGGTTGAATCCGATGGGGTGGCGAAGGTCTACCTGGGCGGCACCGAAGCGGAAGTGGACGGCCAGGTTGAGGCGCTGGACGGAACGGTCGTTCCCGGTTGGTCCTGGGAACCCGAACCAACTGGAGTTGTTGGTTGGTCGCTGCGGGTGCCACCGGCTTCAACCCGAAGCGCGATCGAGCGATTGCCGTCCGGGTGGCGCTATCAGGCCGGGCTCGGCGTTGGCGAAATCAAGGCAGCCAGTGTTGACGCCGAAGGCGCCGCCGAGCTGAGAGCTTGGGCAGAGTCCCAGGGCGGGGCTCTGGTGATCGTCTCTGGACCGGCCGGGCTGTATTCAGACATGGACCCGTGGGGTACGCCCCCTCCAGGGCTCGACCTCCAACGGGAACTGATTCGCCGGTTCGATCCGTGCCGGGTGGTCAACCCTGGTCGGCTGCCCGGTGGTATCTGATGGGTTGGGTGACCGATCACGCACCCACCGGGGCTGAACTTAATGCCTGTGTTCGCTGTGGATTATGCCTCCCGGAATGCCCGACGTTCCGATTGACTGGCAAAGAGTCGTTTTCGCCGCGGGGCCGCCTGATGGCCATGTCGGCCGTCGCCGACGGCGTCGTTGAGGTGGACGAGAGCTTCGCGGGGATCATGGATTCGTGTCTTCAGTGCCGCGCCTGTGAGGTGGTCTGCCCATCATTGGTGCCATTCGGGCGAGCCATGGAGGGTGCCAGAGCCGAACTAGCTGCTCAGATGCCAAGTCGGACCCGCACGGCTCGCCACCTGCTGGTGGGCAGGGTGCTTGGCTC
>JAENVV010000025.1 GCA_016650365.1 Acidimicrobiia bacterium | reverse complement strand
TGCTCCTACCTCGATTCGGCGGGTCTGCAGCCGTCTGGAACACAGCCATGGTCGTTTTCCAATCGCTGCTTCTCGGCGGGTATCTGTTTGCCCACGCCATGGTTCGTCTGGCTCCCGGCATGCGAAGACTCATCCAGCTGAAAAGCGAGTTCGGCAGAGGGGCAACCACTAAGCGATGGGCCACTGGTTCTGTTCGGCCATATCGATGATCGTCCACGCCATGGCGAGGGCACCGTCTCGAAGCGCCCGATGGCCGTCCGGCGACACCGTATGGGCGGCGAACTCGGGTTGGTGGTTCACGGCGGGGTAGCAGTCCAGGGACAGTTCCGGGTGGATGGTCGGGACCACGTGGCTCACGTTGCCCATATCGGTTGAACCAGCTTCGCCGGCCGGCAAGTCGGCCCCTCGGGACATGGTGCGTCCCAGGATCGCCGCGTTGGCGTCGAATAATCCCACCATGGTTGGATCCGCGATCAGGTTGTCGAATCGATGTCCGACCTCGGTCATTTCCCAGGTGCAGCCCGTCGCCATGGCGGCCGCTGCGAAACAAGCCTCAACTCGACCGGACAATTCATCCATCCGGTCTTTGTCGGCCGCCCGGATGTACCACGAGGATCGGGTGAACGATGGGACGATGTTTGGAGCGTCGCCGCCGTGGGTGATGATTCCGTGAATCTTGTCGGTCGGATAGAGGGCCTGGCGAAGAGTTGAGACATTGACGTAGGCCTGCACGAAAGCATCGAGCGCGTTGATGCCCAGTTGTGGGGCTGCGGCGGCGTGAGAGTCCTTGCCGTGGAAATCGACGGTGATGTGCCGGACCGCCAGGACTGCCGGGTCGACGACGTCGACCGGGGCGGGATGCACCATCATGGCTGCCGACGCATCGGCAAAGGCACCGGCATTGAGCAGATCTACTTTGCCGCCCGATCCCTCCTCGGCTGGGGTTCCCAGGATGGTCACGCGGATCCCGAGTTCTTCAGCGAGACCCTGGAGTGCAATGCCGGCTCCGAGAGCCGAGGTGGCGATGAGGTTGTGACCGCACGCATGACCGACGACCGGTAGGGCGTCGTATTCGGCACAAATGATGACCTCTCGGCCTGACGATCCGACGGTGGTGACGAAGGCCGTTTCGAGCCCGTACGCCGGTTTGGTAACCGTGAAGCCCCGGCTCCGCAGGTAGGCGACGATGCGTTCGGAGGTCTCGAATTCCTCATATCCGACCTCGGGATTTTCGTACATCCACAGCGACAGGGCCCTGAAGGTCGGCTTCAACCAGATTGAACGCCTCGGTTGCCTGGTCCTTACGGTTCATGACATCCTCCATTTGTGGGCGCAGAGCACCGTAGCACCGGGCTACGTCGCCTACCATCGTTCGGTATGACGACCCGGGTTTGGCTGACTTGTTGCCTTCTGGGGATGGCAGGTTGCGTCTCAGCCACCCCCACCTCGTCGTCGGTATCTGCCAGCCTCCCCCGCTCCACCATCCTGGCAACGACATCGACCACCTTGGTGCAACTTGAGCCTTGCCCGCTGCCTGATGTTGTGATCGGTGTCCCGCCAGCGACCGTGTCGGCGTCGCGGGCGATTGCCAGCGATTATGGCGACCTGTTCACATCGATTCCGGGGACCAGCCAGATTGTCTTTGCGAACGATGAGGGGGAGCCGGCCATGGTGGTGGTCCGAGGATCATTGCCGCCGATCGGTTGGGTGGGAGCCACCGAGCGCTTTGAAGTTCGTGCGTCGACCGGAGCTTTTGGTCCGCTCGCCGACGGTATGTGGGCGCTCGCCTGGGCAGAATCGCCTGACCGGTGTGACGCCTACTCGATATTCATATACCCGCCGGGCACTGCAGACGATGCCCGGCGGGTAGCTGAATCGATTCGTTAGCTTCCGGCCGGCGGCCTGGGGGCCATCGGCGGTGGTGGTACGTCCATCGGCTCTCCAATTGGCATGGACGCCGTGGTGTTGCCCTTGTCGGTGAACAACTCGCCGATCGCGCCGATGCTTCCCAAGATGCCGGAGACTTCCATTGGCATGAAGATCTTTGTGGCGGTGCCGTTGGCGACGGCCGCCAGGGCCTCCAGATACTTGATTGCAATAAGGTCGTTGCTCGGGTTGCCATCGTGGATGGCCTGGTAAACGCGTTCGATGGCCTTGGCTTCACCTTCGGCGACAGTTTCCTTCTGGTAACGGTCGGCTTCGGCGACCCGTTTGATGGCTTCTGCTTTACCTTCGGCCTGAAGAATGTCGCGTTGTTTGACACCCTCGGCCCGCAGAATCGCCGAGGTCTTCTCACCCTCGGCCTCGGTAACGACGGCCCGTCGTTCGCGCTCGGCTTTCATCTGGCGATGCATCGCCTGGGTGACATCGGGCGGTGGCTCGATCCGCTGGATCTCGACCCGCACGACCCGGGTTCCCCACTTGTCGGTGGCATCATCAAGAATCTGGCGTAACTGGGTGTTGATGAGTTCCCGTGACGTGAGCGCCTCGTCAAGTTGGAGCTCACCAACGATGTTCCTCAAGTTCGTTTGGGCCAGTTTGGTGGCAGCCACGATGAAGTTGGCAACGTTGTACTTCAACTTGACCGGGTCGGTCGCCTCGTAATACACGACGGCATCGACGGTTACCGCCACGTTGTCCTTCGTGATGACCTCTTGGGGAGCCACATCGACCACCTGTTCACGCATGTCGACTTTCGTGACGGTCTGGGCGAACGGAATGATGAAATTCAGCCCCGGGTCGACCGTCTTGCGGTACTTGCCGAACGTTTCGACGAGACCCTTCTCGTATTGGGCGACCACCTTGATGGACGCAAACACGAGGTAAAACCCCATGACCGCCAAAAAGATGATTACGAACGCGGCAAAATTAGGCATTCACTCTCCTTCGCTCTTGGTTTCCCTGGCCGGGGTCACGACCAACCGTGTTCCCCGCACTTCGATAATGTCGACGACCGTTCCCTCCGGGATGTCGGTGGCGTCACTTATTGCCCGCCATTCTTCGGCTCCCATCCGGACGGCCCCGGTGCCCTCCACATGGTTGATGTCCTTGATAACGACGGCCGTAGCCCCGTCGAATCGATTGGCGCCGATGGGGTGGACTTCGTCGGATCGAGCGAACCTGCGCATCCACATGAAGGCGAGCGTGCCAGTCGCAACGAAGGCGGCCCACTGGGCTGCGACGGGTAATCCCGTCCATGCCATCACCGCGGCCACTCCTGCCCCGATGGCGAACGGAAGCATGAAGAACCCGGCCGTCGCTACCTCACCTACGACGAGGGCAACTGCCAGGACCGTCCAAAAAGGTCTCCAGAACTCATCCACCCTTGTCTCCTCTCTTTCCAGGGAGACGCCGGGGAATTACTCCGGTTCCCTGGTTCTTTGAGTGTCTAGTCCCATCCTATTGACCAGGGGAGCATTCGACCGTGTATCGTCGCCGATATGTCAAACGTATCGTTCAATGCGGACGGTCCCCCGAACGTCATTTTGCCTGACCCACCGGATGAGCTGCTGGCGGCATTGGCGCGGGCTCAGGCACAACCGCAGACCCATATTGCCGTGGCCAAAGTAGTTGCCCAATTCCCGGAAATCCCTCTGGTTTGGGCGACACTTGGTGAGTTGGTCGAGAGCCAGGCCCTCGACGTGCAGGCCAAAGTCGAGGCGTACGCCTATTTCAGGATCGGATACCACCGGGGACTCGATGCCCTCCGCCAAAACGGCTGGAAGGGCTCCGGATATGTCCGTTGGACCCACCCATCGAATACGGGTTTTCTCCGCAGCCTCGATGGTTTGCGTCGAATGGCCGAAGCGATCGGCGAGAACAAGGAGTCGATCCGCTGCGCCGACTTCCTCCAAATGCTTGACCCGTAGCTATCGCGGGTGACCCTAGAGGATGGTTAGTTCGTCGTTTTCCACTTCGACATGGATCGTTGATCCCTCGGGGTAGGCGCCTTCCAGCAGCTTGATGGCCAACGGGTTGGCGATGGCGGTTTGAATCAGGCGCTTGAGCGGGCGGGCACCGTAGGCCGGGTCGTAACCGTGGTCTGCCAGCCAGTCGAGGCCGGCATCGGATACTGCCAGTGTGACGGCTCGTTCGGCCAGGCGATCCTGAACCAGCGCCAGCTGGATCTCGACGATCTTACGAAGGTCGTCCCTGGTCAAGCGATGGAACACGATGAGGTCGTCGATCCGGTTCAGAAACTCGGGCCGGAAGTGGCTTCGGACGACCGCCATGACCCGCTCGGACACCACCTCGTCGGGGAGGTCCGGCGTGATCATCTCTGATCCGAGATTGGATGTCATGATCAGCACCGAGTTCGAGAAGTCGACGGTGCGGCCCTGGCCGTCGGTCAACCTCCCGTCGTCGAGGAGTTGCAGCAGCACATTGAACACGTCGGTATGGGCCTTCTCTATCTCGTCGAGCAGGATTACCGAATACGGACGACGCCGGACAGCTTCGGTTAGTTGGCCGCCCTCCTCGTAACCGACATATCCGGGAGGAGCGCCGATGAGTCGCGAAACCGAATGCTTTTCCATGTACTCGGACATGTCGATGCGGACCATCGCCTGTTCGTCGTCGAATAGGAACTCTGCCAGTGCCCTGGCCAGCTCGGTTTTGCCAACTCCGGTCGGGCCGAGGAACACGAAGGAACCAATCGGACGCGACGGATCGGCGAGCCCCGCCCGGCTCCGTCGGATGGCGTCTGCGACGACTCTCACGGCGGCATCCTGGCCGACCACCCGGTGGTGCAGATGATCTTCCAGGCGGACCAGTTTTTGGATCTCGCCTTCCATGAGCCGCGACACAGGTACCCCG
>JAENVV010000024.1 GCA_016650365.1 Acidimicrobiia bacterium | reverse complement strand
ACCATTGCGACCGAATTGGAGCCCCAGATTCCACGCTTCACCGTGATCTTGACAGGTGGGACCCTCAGACCCCGGCAACATTCGCTCGTTGACCCATACGCCGAACTAGTCCTCGACCGGGTGCATGTCACCACTGCCTTCATCGGATGCAACGGCATCCATCCCGAAGAAGGGGTAACGAATATCAATCTGCCTGAGGCAGCCGTCAAGGGCCGGATGGTCAAGGCCGCCCAGCGTGTGGTCGTTGTTGCGGGAGGACCCAAGCTCGGCAGGATCTCCATGGCCCGATTTGCCGAGATCGACGAGGTCGACGTCCTCATCACCGGCCAGAGTGCCCCGGCGAATCTGGTTGCCCAATTCACCGAAATCGGCCTTCAGACGATCGTCGCAGGATGACCCGCCCGGCACCCGAGTTCGCGGTGCCCCACCGACGGTTCAACCCACTCAACGGCGAATGGGTCCTGGTCTCAGCCCATCGAACACTGCGACCATGGCAGGGCGGTACGGAGGTATCCGACGACACCGTTGCCGCACCAACTCATGATCCTGATTGTTTCTTATGTCCCCGAAACCAAAGGACCAGCGGAGAGTCCAACCCTGACTATGAAAAAACCTTCGCGTTCACAAACGACTTCCCCGCGTTGTTGCCAACCGAATCAGTCAACCGCGATTTCGAATCACCGCTGTTCCAGGCAGAGACTGCCGCCGGAACGAGTCGGGTGTTGTGTTTCACGCCCGATCATGGACGCACCCTCGCTGACCTCGACCAGCCTGGTTTGCGATCGGTGGTCGACCTGTGGTGTGCCCAGGCGGCAGAACTGGGAAGGCAGTATCGATGGGTGCAAGTTTTCGAAAACAAAGGCGATGCGATGGGAGCCTCCAGCCCCCACCCGCACGGTCAAATCTGGGCCAGCAACTTCCTGCCGAGCCATGTTGCCGCCGAAGACGACCACCAACGTTCCTACTGGGAAGCCAACGGCACCAACCTGCTGGTTGACTACGCGACTGCCGAGCGCGACCAGGAAACCCGCGTCGTCGTAGAAAACGACTCGTGGGTTGTCCTCGTACCGTATTGGGCTACGTGGCCATTCGAGACAATGATCCTGCCAAAACGCCATATCCTGCGGTTGCCGGACCTGACCGACGACGACCGAACTGACCTTACGGACGCCCTCAAGCGACTCCTCACTCGGTATGACAACCTGTTCACAACGCAATTCCCGTACTCAATGGGATGGCACGGGGCACCTTTTCAGGCCGAGTCGCAAGACCATTGGCAATTGCACGCCCACCTCTATCCACCGCTGCTGCGGTCCGCCAGCGTGCGCAAGTTCATGGTCGGATATGAGCTGCTCGGCGAGGCACAGCGAGATCTCACTCCGGAACAAGCCGCCGAACGCCTACGCGCACTCTCGGATACCCACTATGCCGATGCTCGCCGGGCCCATGTCACCTGAGGAGCAAGCGGCGACGCTGTTCCTTGAACGGTTCGGTGAGGAAGCTCCACTCATAGTTCAGGCGCCCGGACGCATATGCCTGATCGGTGGCCACACGGACTACAACAAGGGCTTCGTTCTGCCGATGGCCATCGATCGAAGAACGGTGATTGCGGCTCGACCTCGAACCGACCGCATCGTGGCAGTTTCGTCGAGTGACTTCCCCGATACCAGTTTCGACCTCGGGTCGTTGCAGCGCGGTACCGGCTGGGCCGAATACCTCAAGGGAATCGCCTGGTCAATGGGAGCCGACTCGCTGCCAGGATGGGAAGGCGTCGTCGTGTCCACCATTCCGCTCGGAGCAAGCCTTTCCTCCTCAGCGGCGCTCGAGGTCGCCACGGCGCTGACCTTCGTCACTCTCGCAAATCAGAATTGGGATCCAATCGAAGCAGCCCTGATGAGCAGCCGAGCTGAAAATAGCTGGGTTGGGGTCAGCAGCGGCATCATGGATCAACTCATCTCGGCGTGCGGGCGGGCGGATCAGGCGATCCTCATCGACTGCCGCGACCTTTCCCAGACACCGGTTCCGCTCCCCGCCGGAGTGAGCGTCGTCGTGCTCGACACCGGAACCCGTCGTCAACTCACCGAGTCGGAGTACAACCAGCGGCGCGACGAGTGCACCGAAGCCGCCCAAGGCTTCGGTGTCGCCAGCCTGCGGGATCTCACCATGACGGCCGTGGATAATCCACCGAGGGCTTTGAGCGACATCGCCATACGCCGGGCTCGGCACATTGTTGGAGAAAACGAACGAACTCTGGCGGCGGCCGAAGCTATGAATGCTGGCGACCCGGCCCGGCTCGGGGACCTGATTTCGCAGGCGCATGTGAGCCTGCGAGACAACTTCGAAGTTTCCAGCCCGGCACTTGACGCCATGGTCCAAGCCGCCCAATCGTCCCCCGGATGTCTGGGGGCATCCATGACCGGCGCTGGTTTCGCCGGATGTGCCATCGCCCTCGTCAAGGAACTCGCCATCGATTCGTTCATCGAACACACCGAGGAACGGTACCGAAGAACGACCGACCACATACCTGCCCTGTTCACGTGCAGAGCCGCACCCGGGGCATCGGTCGTCAGGAGCCGATGACACACACCGGCCTAACGCTTTTTTAGTCCGGACGGTCCTGTCTGCGCCAATCACGTAGATTCGTCTAATGCCAAGCCTGCGCCTCGACGAATCACGCCAGCGAGCCGACCTGCTGGCCGTTACTTCGTACGACGTGACACTCGACCTGGCCGGCGATGACAAAACGTTTACGTCATCAACCAAGATCAAGTTCATGGCGCGCCAGACCGGCGATACGTTCGTCGATGTGAAACCAAAACAACTGGTGAGCGCCCGGCTCAATGGAAGCGCCATCGATGTCGACGAGCTGGTCGACGGCCGCCTACCCATCAGGGGTATTTCCGGCGAACAGGAACTCGTCATCGAGGCCGTCATGGCATACCGCACCGACGGAGAAGGCATGCATCGGGCCATCGACCCCGCCGACGGCCGTCATTACACCTACGCCATGTCGTTTCTCGACGCGGCGCCAAACATCTTCCCATGCTTCGATCAGCCCGACCTCAAAGCACCCTTCACGCTGCATGTGCGGACTCCCCTCGATTGGATCGTGGTCGGCAACGGACGGGCCGAAGAGGTTGAACCAGGCGTGTGGGACCTGGCCACCACACAGCCCTTGTCGACATACTTCGTCACCCTCGTAGCCGGGCCGTATTTCATGGTCAAAAGCGAGCACGACGGGATCCGATTGGGATTGGAGTGCCGGGCTTCGTTGGCAGAACATCTTGAGCGCGAAGCGGACGAGATTCTAACGATCACCCGACAGTGCTTCGACGAATTCCATCGGCTGTTCGACATCCGCTACCCCTTCGGCGACTATCACCAGGCGTTCGTCCCGGAGTTCAACGCCGGTGCCATGGAGAACGCCGGATGTGTGACATTCCGCGACCCGCTGGTGTTTGCGTCAAATGTGACCCGCCACGAACGGACCAGTCGGGCTACGACGATCGCCCACGAGATGGCCCACATGTGGTTTGGTGACCTGGTGACGCCACGGTGGTGGGATGACCTCTGGCTGAACGAGTCGTTCGCCGAGTACATGGGCAACCGGGTAACCAACGACGCCACGGAATTCAAGGACGCCTGGGTCGATGTCGCCCTCCGCCGCAAACGATGGGGCATCGAAGCCGACCAACGGCCCACCACTCACCCGGTGGCCGGGACGGGGGCGCTCGACGCCCAAGCTGCCCTCCAGGATTTCGACGGCATCAGCTACGCCAAAGGGTCGGCCATCCTGAAACAGCTCAGTGTCCGCCTCGGCGACGAAGTATTCCTGGCCGGCGTACGGGAACATCTCACGCGCAACCGGTTCGGCAACGCCTCGATGCATGATCTGTTTTCGGCATGGGAGACGGCCGGAGCGGGCGACATGGACGAGTGGATCCACGGCTGGCTGAGAACCGCCGGACTCGACCTCCTTCAACTCGAACGCACTTCGGGCGAACTTCAAATCGTGCGCACCTCACCGCCCACCCACCCGGCAAACCGCCAGCACGCCATCTCCGTCGCCCACCACAGCGGCGATCAGTGGTTCATCGAGCCGCTGGTTGTGGCGAGCCAATACACCCCGGTACCGGCTCCGGTCGGTCGACCGGTCCTGCTCGATCCTGCAGAGGAAACCTGGGCCCGCATCATGCTCGACGAAGGCACGCTCGAAGCACTCCCTGGTCTACTCCCGGACATGTCCGACCCCCTCATGCGGGCCGCCGTATGGAACGCCGTGCGAGACGGCACGTGGAACGCACTCATCTCACCAACCTATGCATTGCACCTGGTTGGGGTAGCCCTGCCAAGCGAGACCCAGGACCTGGCGATCGCGTCACTCGGCCAGTTTGGGGTCGACCAGCTCGCCGGACAGCTGCTTGACGAACCTACATTGGCGATCGACACCGTTCATAGCGCAGGTCAACTGCGACTCGATTCGGCGTTACCCGGCTCGGGTGTTCAACTCGCCGCCATGCGCGTCACAATCGCTTCAAGCGCGAGTACCGATCAGCTTCGCGGCTGGCTTCAGGATGGAGGTCTGCCCGATGGACTCGTTCTCGACCTGGATCTGCGTTGGAGAATCCTCATCCGGCTGTCTGAGCTTGGGGAGATCGACCGCTCCGAATTGCGACGAAGGCTCGAAGAAGAGACCACGACACAGTCGAGCGTCAATCACGCGAGAGCACTGGCCTCACTGCCGGATGCCCAAGCCAAGTCCTATGCATGGGAACGCTTTACCGGAGCAGTGGACTCCTCCAATTATGAACTCGAAGCAGCCGGCCTCGGCATGTGGCAACGCGGCCAGGAGACCCTAACCGGCCCGTTCGTGGAGCGGTATTTCGCCGAGGTGGCCAGGACCGTCGAGGTCCGTTCAGGTTGGACTCTGGCTAGAACGGCCGCGGTGTTCTTTCCGAGACTCGCCATCGCCCCCTCGACTCTGGCAGCTGCCGACCGTCTCCTTGACAATGAGATCCTGGACGCGAGTCTGCGGCGCTCCCTGATTGATGCGACTCACGACCTGCGCCAGGCGCTTGCGGTCCGCCAAACCTTCGGAGTCTGATCGGGGTCCCGCCGGCTACGCAGGAACGAGTTTCCTGCCACCAACCAGGACGGAGTAGGCCCGCAGCGTGACCCACTTCGACGGTAGGGCTTGTCGGTCGATTTCCACGGTCGTCTTGCCCTTGTACGCACGCCGATTGCGCCACCGGCCCAGGTCGTCCTGCTGGGTCAACAACCATTCTTTGGCGTTGTCCAAGCGACGATCGGAACCCCGGCCCAGTTCATCGAGCACTTCGAGGATCTCCAGCACGTCACATATGTACCCGGACGGAAACCCCAACTTGAACCAGGTGCCCGACGGTTTGACGTTTCCATAGCCCATCGGATAGTCCGCTACCGCCGGATCTCTTGCCAGTAGGAATTCAGCGCCTACTTCGATCGCCTGGCGGACCAGCCGGGTGCGGCGCCGGGGTGGGATGGCGGCAAGAGCCTTCATCTCCTTGATGGCACCCCAGGCGCATGGGTTACGTTCGTTGGCTGCACACTCGAACCCGGGGCCACTTGTACCGGATTTGTACCAACGGTCGACGCCCTCACCAGTGATGGTGCGGGCGGCCCACTCTGTTGCCGCCTTCACCGCCGGATGGTCTAGCCGCCCGAAGTCGATGGCGGCCCTGAGCAGATTGCCGTTGAGACAATGAATGAATGCCGATGGGGGTGGGATACGTTCTATATGCGACCCCGAGCCGCCGAACCCGCCCGTAAGAGTGGGGCACATGCGAAGGATGTAGTCGACAGCCTTCTGAACCCGCTCGTTGTCGGGATCGGCTCCGAGCTGATCGAGGAAGATGAGATTCCAAACGGTTCCCTGGTACTTCGGGCCATATCCCGGGCCCGGCTTAACCCACCAGCCCGCCTCATCCTGGGCGGCCAGGATCGATCGGATCGGATCCTTCGCCATGGCTTCTTTGCGCAGGTCGATGACCTCTGGATCCGACGGCGGCCTCCCCATCAACCTCATCAGGGTGGCAGCACGAACTCCAGGGTCCGACTCGTCGAGCAACCACGGCAACGGGTCGCCATTCACGCGTTCCAACCAGGTCGGTCGCTGCACCATATGCCCAGTCTGGGTTTCCGACCCCCCAACCGGTAGGGACCTTGGACGGTTTCCTTTTGCCTCTCTCATTGAACGACAAGGCCACCCCATTTGCGAGAACCAGGCCTCGCTTCGTGCGATACTCGCCCAATGACAACCAACCAGGAACCCACAGGCATCACGGTCCATGGACAGGGGCGTGTTGACGTCGAACCCGACCGGGCCGAGCTACAACTCGCCGTTTCGCGAGTTGCCGTCCAACCAGCCGGAGCATTCCAGGAGACCCGGGACGCAGTCGGTTCCGTCAGGGCGGCGCTGCAAGCAACCGGGATCGCCGAAGACGCCATTGAAGTATCCCGTCTCCGCTTGAACGCCGTCTACGACTACTCCAACGGCAGGAACGCCCTGACCGGTCACGAGGCGTCAGCCGACGTCACGGTCGTGATCAAAGACATCAACGCCACCGACGGCATCATCACCTCGGCCATCGACGCAGGCGCCAACGCCGTCCAGTCACTCGTGTTCGACACCACCCGTCGGGCCGAACTGCAAGCAGCCGCCCAGCGGGCAGCCGTTACCGACGCCTTGCAGAAGGCTGCGGTGTTCGCAGGAGCGGCCGGAGTATCACCTGGCGACGTCGTTTCCATCGAAGAAGTTGGGTCAGGTGGCCCGATACCGATGGCGGGTCGCAAGCTTATGGCGGAGAGCGCCGACCAAGCATTCGTGTCTGGCTCCATCAATATCGAGGCATCCGTCATCCTCGTGCTGTCGATCAGCCGCCCCTAGCCCGAACCAACTGGGTCTAGCCAGGAGTGGCTGTGCCATCTGCCAGAGTGCTGAGGCGGGCCACCCGCTCGGCGTCTCCCCTGAAGAACAGGTCGACATCAGTGAGGAGCGGCAACGCCAACCGCGCTTGCTGACCGGCCTCAATATCGCGCCCGACTGCCGCGTACTCTTCGGCGAGTTCTTCATGGAACCAGCCATCGGGCGCTCCCGAGTCGACTGCCCAGGCGACTGCGGTCTCAAGAATCGGGATTGCTTCGCTGGCCCGTCCGAGCGCCCGGAGCGTTTTGCCAACGGCATAACGAGCTACCTCGATCTCCAGCCGGTTGTCGGGTTCGGCGAGACGAACGTCGAGAGCCCGTTCGAAGGCGCCCAGGGCCGCGTCCAGATCTCCCGTATCGAATAACTGCCAGCCAAGGTTGTTGAGCAACGGCCCCAGCCAGTAGTGAGCTTCGGCGTGGCTGTCGGCCAGTTCGACTCCCCGCTGGGTCCATGCCATGAAGCCGTCGTGGTCCGGTGCGGCCAGCGCCGCCATATGAGCGGCATCCACCGCGATGAAATACTGGCCGGCGTCCACGGCCGCGGCGAAGGCTGACTCGAACAGCGGCAGCGCAGCTTCTGGCCGTCCGCCTGATCGGAGTAGGCGCCCCCGTTCGAGGTCAATGCGACTCCGCGCCGCGCCGCTGCTGCCCGAAGCCTCGGCTTCGACAATAAGCGCTTCTCCACGCTCAAAATCATCGCGCAGTCCCTCAATTCGTGCGAGCTGACTGAGCACCTCAGCGCGGCCGTCATCAGAGGACTCTAGGTCGAGCTGGTCGCGCAAGTGCTGCTCGGTGGCGGTGAGATCGCCGAAATCCCATAAAGCTCGAAGGCGGTCGGCCATGTCCAGCATCCTAAGACTTCACTTATCGGGAGGCATCCGCTTGTACGACATTTATTGACCCCGTCGACCCGCCACTGCGCGCAGTTTAAGCGTATGGTTGTCGCTACGGGTGACTCTGGGGGGGTACCGATGCCTGACATGCACAAGCGGGCCGCCATCATGGCCCAACAGGTAGAACATCTGGCTTCCGATGCCATGGAAGGCCGCGCCACCGGTACCGAAGGCGGACGCATGGCGCGTCGGTTCGTCGAAGACGGATTCGCCGACCTTGGCCTCGTCCAGGCGGGAGACGACGGAACCTACTCACATCACATCTCGGCCGTCGGTGGCGCCAACCTGATCGGGGCCATCCCCGGCAGCGGGCCGAACTCCGACCGTTATGTGATGGTGGCTGCCCACTATGACCACCTCGGCAAATACTTCGGACGGGTTCACCCCGGGGCCAACGACAACGCAGCAGCCGTGGCGGTTCTGCTCGACGTCGCCCGCCAACTCACCGAGCTCAACAACCTCGATCGGTCGGTACTCATCTGCTCGTTTGATGCCGAAGAGCCACCGTATTTCTGTACGGACGACATGGGTTCTGTGCATTGGGTCGACCGGCCGTCGGTGGATCTCAATCGTGTTGACGCCATGGTCTGTCTTGACACCATCGGCCATGCCCTCGGCCCTGACAGCCTTCCCGACAGTGTCCGCCGAACGGTATTTGTGCTGGGAGCTGAACGCTCGGGGCTGGGCGGGGTCGTCGATGAACTGGCTGCACTCGACGACCGGGTTCTCCCCCGGCGACTCGATGCCGACGTCATTCCACCACGTTCCGACCACTATGCGTTCGAACGGGCCGGCATCCCATTCCTGTTCTATACGACGGGTCGCGATCGTCACTATCACACACCCCAGGACAGCCCCGGGAAGCTCGACTATCCAAAGATGGTCGGATTCGCCGACCATCTCGCCGACCTCATGTGGACCCTGTCGACTGGACCCGCCCCGACTTACGATCCGTCCGGTCGTGACGACCAAACAACGATTCGCACTCTCGTCGATATCGGCCGCCACGCCGCCCCGCTCCACGAGAACGCCGATCATGTAATTGGCCTCATCGACAAGCTTGAGCGCAAGCTCGAAGACAAGACCCCTCTGAACCCATTCGACCGGGCCAGTCTGCGCTCGACGATTATCGCCATCGAAAACACCCTGGCCTAGACAGCTCATCCGAAGCAGGCCCCCGAGGTCCGCTTGGACCCCGAAGTACGCCCCCTCAGCAGCAATTCCACGTTCGTCTGGCGCGACGGGGACATCCGGCAGGCAGGTCGTGACCGACGCCTCTGGACTCGCAAACCCCAAAACAGACACACTTGCAGTTGATCTTGTCTGATTGAGGAGTTCTGAAATGACCAGGTGGGTGTACGGTTTTAGTGAGGTAGAAACCGCCGAATCCTTCTGCGATGGGAACTGGGAGTCGGTCCGCGGCCTACTCGGAGGTAAAGGCGCCAATCTCGGCGATATGACCCGCATCGGAGTGCCGGTACCCCCCGGCTTTACGATCACCACTGCCGCCTGCAACGCTTACATCGAAACCGACGGAACCTTCCCACCCGACATGCTTGACCAGGTATCGAGCGCCCTTGAACAGATTGAAGCGGCCAGCCACAAGAGATTCGGTGATGCCACCAACCCTCTCCTCGTATCCTGCCGATCGGGCGCCAAGTTCTCGATGCCTGGCATGATGGACACCGTCCTGAATATCGGAATCAACGACACCGTGGTTGAGGGCCTCATCGCCCTTACCGACGACCCACATTTCGTGTATGACTCCTACCGGCGATTGGTCCAGATGTTCGGATCGGTCGTGCTGGGCGTACGAGACGAACCCTTCGAAGCGGTACTCGCCAAGTACCGTCACGACCGCGACGTCGCTGAAGACTCCGACCTCACAGCCGATGACCTGCGAGCAATCACCACGGAGTTCAAACAGATCGTTGAACGCTTTTCCGGTCGTCCCTTCCCGGATGACCCATTCGAACAACTCCGCCTGGCTATCGAAGCCGTGTTTCGTTCCTGGGACGGGAAACGCGCTCGCGACTACCGCAACGCCGCCAACATCCCGCACAATCTGGGGACGGCCGTCAACATACAGGCGATGGTTTTCGGCAATATGGGATCGGACTCGGCGACCGGGGTCGCCATGTCCCGAAACGCCACTTCCGGCGAACCGGGCCTGGAGGGCGACTACCTCACCAACGCCCAGGGCGAGGACGTCGTTGCCGGCATCCGGGTCACCAAGCCGATGTCGCAACTGGCGATCGAAATGCCCACTCTCTACAACCAATATGAATCCATCGCGCTTGCCCTCGAGCGTCATTACCGCGATATGCAAGACATGGAGTTCACCATTGAACGAGGAACCCTGTGGATTCTGCAAACGCGCAACGGAAAACGGACCGCGCAGGCCGCCGTCAAGATCGCGGTCGATCTCGCTGACGAAGGCCTAATCAGCCGCAATGAAGCCGTGCAAAGGATCTCTCCCGAGCAGGTCGAGTTCTTCCTCCATCCATCCTTT
>JAENVV010000023.1 GCA_016650365.1 Acidimicrobiia bacterium | reverse complement strand
TGGGGGACAGGAGTTGCCGAGCATCTTCCAAACTCCTTCTATCGGGAGTTCTTTTCGGGACATGCCGCCACGGCCACCGATCTCTGTGCGCAAACTCTGATGCTGGCGTTTCTCGATGACCCCGATATCGAACCGAACGATTCGTGTATCGACACGCTCGCCCCCCCCGAGTTCCTTGACCCGGCTTTGGCGACGGGTCCGAGCGGATATGTCGAGGTGTCCATCGATGGCTTGGCCGGGGTTACCACCGTCCGACCCGAGGGCTGGGAAGAGGTCAACGACGGCGTCTGGACGAGAGGCGAGACCGACCTGGATACGACGGTTCTATTCGTGGTGGGCTTTCCGTCCGTTGACAAGGACCTGCTGGTCGGCGCGCTCGGCCCCCAGTTTGGCCTTGATGGCGACAGCAGCACTGGTTACTCGGCCAACGGGATCGATTGGTCAATTCTCGACGGAAGTTTTAGCGGAGCGCCAGTGAAGGCGGGCTTCGGGAACACCGACGCCGGGGCGATTGCCATCATCGTCGTGTACGACCCGGCCGAGGCTGCCCTCTGGGAATCGACCATCTTCGAGGTGCTCGACCGTACGACCGGCTAACGCCGGCTCTGACCGATGGAACCTGTTTCGGGTGCGTCGGCAAACTGAACGGCACAGACGGCCCGGCGGTCGCCTTCTTGCCACGATGACTTCGATGGGTACAGCACGCCAAGGTTCAAGTCTGATGAGTCGGGCTCGATACCGACAAACTCCGCGAACTGGCCGATGCAGGCCGTGTTCGCCCAACCTTCCAAAACGTCTGTTCCCGGATAGTCTTCGGCGCCTTCCCAGTCGGCCCCGCCAACCACTTCGCCATCGTGAGGGTTTGAGCAGGCGGTCTCGGAGAAAATCCCTGGACCATCGATGATGAAGCACGTCCCGGCGGTAAAAGCGTTGATCTCAGGCAAGTTTGAGAAGTCTCCGAAGATGCGGGGAAAGATTCCGATCCCGATGACGGCCAGAAAGATCAGGAGAGCGATCCCGCCGGCTATCTCCTTGATCGGGCTTTTACCCTTTTTTGGAAGAAGCTCGGAACCAACCGGTCTTCCGGTAACCGGCCCGCGACCGGTGATGGTGGGCGGGGTAGCCGGTGAGTCGGAGCGGGGACCTGCGAACGGGTCGGTCGCGAAGGGGTCCGCGGCGAGGGGAGCGACCGTTGCGCCGCAGCGAGGGCAGGTCGCGGCTGTCGTTGCTGTTCCGCAGGTACCGCAGTTCGTGGCCATCTCCAGGATCTGTTCGGACGACGGTAGTCAGGAACCGGTCGCTGGACGTGCAACCAGGATCGGGATCTCGAGTTCGCCTGGCTCAAGCCCGCCATGCATGCCGATCAGGCGTCGGTCCATATAACTGGCGAGGAGTAGGTAACCGGCGTCTGGAAGCAAAACGCCATCTGGCAATCGCTCTTCGAGAGCGGGATGCGGAGCACCCGGACCCAGCCATTTTCGTAATTCGGATTTCGGAACCCACCGGGCCGGAAACCCCGCCAGACCTGGTGGTACTTCGGCCGAATCACTCCCGTCCCCCGATACGTAAATCGCCCGCGGTTCTCCGAAGATCGTAAGGTCGGTGGCCGGCAAGTCCAGTTTGTGGTCTTCGGCGTAGTCGAGGTGGCCGTGATCAGCCGTACCCACCATCACGGCATGGTCGGTAAGACGGTTGGCGATCGTCTGCCAAATCGTATTGGCAGTCCGCATCGCCGTGGCATAGCCGTCTGATCGCTGTCCCCCAACGTGAGCGGCGACATCGACATGGGGCACATAGGTGAATATCAACCGGCCCGGTTCGGCGGCCAATTGAGCCGTGGCGTCGATGATGTCGTTCTCGGTCCATACGCTTTCGAACCGGGCGCCCCGGTACAGGGCGCGGGTCAGGGGAGTGCCTTGAAAATTGCCAGGTTGGACGCAGATCGGTTCTACTCCCGCCAGTTGAAGCCGTTCCCACAGGTTCGGCGTCGGCAACAGGTCGGTGGTGTCTGCTTCGATGGGCGGCCCTCCCGGCTTCGCCCATTTCAACATGTTGACAACGCCATGTTCGGGAAAGTTCATGAGGTAGCCGATGATTCCGTGTTGGGTGGGCATCATGCCGGTCGCGATGGTCGACAGGCTTACCGTGGTCGTCGATGGGAACATCGCATCAATGGTGGCCACGTTGGCGGCGGCTAGATCTGAGGCATTGCGGTGGTCAAGTTGATGGACGCCCAGGCCGTCGAACAGGGTGAGCACATAGGTTTCTCCTGCCGGGATCAGATCGGCCAGGTCCGCATCGAGTCGAGGAGCCTGGCAGCTGCCGGTCAGTCGGTGTTCGAGTTCGGCAATCAGATTGACCAACGATCGGCCGTTGACCCGGGGTGGACGCATAGACGCGAGCTTACCGGCTGGTGGTCGCCGGCCCGTCGAGCACTTCTCGCACTGCTGCCTCGATACAAGCCGCAGGATCGTTCCACGCGGCGTCACCATATCGGTCTACGAGCGAAATGACATCCGGTCCAGCCTCTGAAGTGGTTCCGGCAACGACAATCGTCCGAACCCCGGCGTTTGCGGCAAGGCCGAGTACCCCACCGACGGCTTTTCCCTGTCGGGACGTCTCGTCGAAGCGCCCTTCGCCGGTGAAGATCAGATCGACCTCCGTAATTCTCCTGGCCAGGTCCAGGTGTTCGGCGACCATCGAAAACCCCGGTTTCAGGTCGGCTCCGAGACTGGCCAGTCCACCGGCCAGTCCACCACCGGCACCCGAACCGGCGATCTCGTCGACGTCGAAACGATCGAGCCACCCGGTTCGCATCGAGCGGAGTCGTTCGGTCAGTATGTCGACCTGGGCCGGGGAGGCACCTTTTTGTGTCCCGAAGATGCTTGCGGCATCCGTGAAGACCGTTGAGACGTCACACAGAACTGTGACCGGTATCGGGAGTCGACCGTCTTCAAGCAGGGGAGTAACAGCTCCGATGGCGCCGGCACCACCGTCGGTGGTTGCCGACCCGCCGACGCCAACCAGGATTCGGCCGGCGCCGAGCCGGATGGCCTCGGCGATCAACTGGCCGGTTCCATAGGTGGTGGCCTCGACAGGGTGGTGGCGATCGTTGCTCACTACCAGGCCGGAGGCCGCGGCCATTTCGATATAGGCAGTGTCGCTGTCAAGTAGCCAAATAGCGTCGAGATCCTGTCCATGGGGTCCGACGACCCGCGAGACACGATTTGGCCGACCGAACGCTTCAATGGTCCCGTCTCCGCCGTCACCGACCGGGCATGCGTCGCACCAATGATCGCCCGCTGCACGGCAGACGGATTGCGCCGCATCCATGGCCGAGAGGGTGCCTTTGAACTTGTCCATCGCAGCAAGGATTCGCAAAGGATCATCCTGAATGTCGGAGAGGTTTGGCCGTCTCTTTCAGCACCCTATACTTGCGCCCGACTTCGTGTATTCGACGCGGCGTGAGTCCGCCGTTAGAGGATGGGGCAAGTGGAGTACTTTGAGCAGTACATAACGGTCGGCGCCTTTGCCGGCTTCGGCGCTGCTCTTGTGGCGGCGACGCTGGTGATCACCTGGCTGATCCGCCCGAAGAACCCGACGCCGACCAAGCTCCTTACCTACGAATGTGGTGTCGATCCTGTCGGATCTGGCTGGAGCCAGTCCTATGTTCGGTACTACGCCTACGGCCTCCTGTTCGTCATCTTCGACGTCGAGGCCGTGTTCATCTTCCCGTGGGCCATCCGTCTCGAGCAGCTCGGAACGTTTGGTCTCGTGGAAATGCTCATTTTCATATGGATTCTCGTTCTGGGCCTTGTGTACGCCATCCGAAAAGGGGTGCTCCGATGGGAGTAGTCGAGAGGTTCGGCATTCCAAAGCCGATCAGTTCGTTATTGAACTGGTCCCGCAAGTATTCCTTGTGGATGTTCCAGTTCGGGCTCGCCTGCTGTGCGGTCGAGATGATTGCCGCCGCAGGACCCCGTTACGACATGATGCGATTTGGCATCATTCCGTTTCCCGCCTCACCGCGTCAAGCCGACCTGATGATCGTGGCAGGAACCGTTACCGACAAGATGGCCCCGTCGGTTCGTCGGCTTTACGATCAGATGCCCGACCCAAAATACGTCATCTCGATGGGCTCGTGCGCCAACTGTGGTGGCCCTTACTGGGATTCCTACTCGGTTACCAAGGGTGTCGATCAGATTATTCCCGTTGACGTGTACATCCCGGGCTGCCCGCCTCGCCCGGAGGCACTGATGGACGGAATCGTCCTACTCCAGAAAAAGATCCAGGCCGAGGATATGCGCGAGAAGTGGATGGAACGTGACCACCAGCCCGTCTGATCTACCGGCACCCGATGAAGCTTCTGTTGAGCTGGACGCCTATGCGGCGGCCGTTGCAGATGCCGTTGGAGCGCTCAGTTGGTCGACGAATTTTGCGACTGTGAAGGTGGTGGTTGCCCCTGATGCGTGGGTGAACAGCCTCCGAACGGCCAAAACCGACCTCGGGCTGATCTTCTTCTCGTTTCTTTCGGCTATCCACTGGACCAATGACGTCGAAGTTGGCGATCCCCCCGCCGAAACCGTCAATGAACGACTCGAGGTCCTTGCCGCAGTTGGAGACCTCACCGACGGACGACTCGTGCACTTTTCAACGGCCCTCCTGGTCGACGGCGCGGCGCTGGCGACCCTTACCACCGTCTATGCCGGAGCCAACTGGCATGAACGTGAAGCAGCCGAAATGTTCAACATCGACTTTGTGGGTCATCCGCAGCTCGAAAAGCTGTACCTGCCGAGCGAGTTCGAAGGCCACCCACTTCGCAAGTCCTTCCCGCTCCTGAGCCGCGAGGTGAAACCATGGCCGGGGATGGTTGATGTCGAAGGCATGCCGGATTCGACCGAACCTTCCGAAGATTCCGACAGCTCAGACGCCGAAACCTTGCCGTCCGGAGTCAGCACAGAAAACCCTGGCCGATGACCCTCGAACAAGACGCACTCAAGCATTTCTCAGAAGTCAGCGTGGCGCTCGAGCTCCAGACGCCGGATATGACCCTGAACATCGGCCCCCAGCACCCATCGACCCACGGTGTGCTACGGATTGTCGCCCAGGTCGATGGCGAACGGGTAACCGACGTGAAACCGGTCATCGGGTACATGCACCGGGGGTACGAAAAGATCGCAGAAGTGCGTACCTACCCTCAAATCACGGCACTCGTGAACCGAATTGACTGGGTGTCCGGGTTTGCCAACGAGATCCCGTTCATGGCCGCCACCGAGAAACTGATGGACATCGAAGTTCCGGAACGAGCCCGGTACATTCGGATGATTCTCACCGAGATGGCCCGTATTTCCAGCCACCTGATGTTCATGGCTTCGTACCCGCTCGAACTCGGCGCCACCACCCCGCTCATGTTTGCCTTACGTGAACGCGAGAGAATCCTCGACTTGATCGAGTCTGTCACTGGCGGTCGCTTCCACCCCAACTTCAACCGCATCGGTGGCGTAAAGCCGAACGCCGGAGCAGGACCGAGCCAGAAAAAGACGGTGCAGGACCTGCCAAAGGGATTCCTGCAAGCGACCCGTGATGCCATGGATGAGCTGCTGTCCACCTGTGATCAGTTCGATGAACTTGTTACGGGCAACGAGATTTTCCTCGCCCGCTGTAAGGGCGTTGGCATCATGTCAGCGGCACTCGCTGCAGACTTCGGGGTTTCCGGTCCCAACCTACGTGCTTCGGGTGTCGCTTTCGATCTCCGAACCCACACCGACTATCTGCCATACGATCAGGTCAACTTCGAGGTGGTCACCGGCACGGTTGGCGACTCGTTCGATCGCTGGCAAGTCCGTTTGGAAGAGATCCGTCAGGCGGCCCACATCGTGCAGCAAGCCGTGGATCAGATTCCTTCGGG
>JAENVV010000022.1 GCA_016650365.1 Acidimicrobiia bacterium | reverse complement strand
TCTGCCCCGACTACCACGTGCTCGGTGAGGGTCCCGACATTCCGGGTGGTTGTGCTGAGTTCGTAGCTGTTCCCGCTAACCAGCTTTTCGCTCTACCCGATCACCTAACAGCGGCCGAGGGGGCTCTCGTACAACCCTTGGCGATCTCTTACGAAGGGGTAGTACATCGCGGTCGCGTGATTGAAGGTGAGAGAGTCCTGGTCGTGGGAGCCGGCCCGATTGGCATTGGAGCGATGATGGTCGCGACTCTAAAAGGGGCGGAGGTCCTGGTGGTTGACCTAGTCGACGACCGCCTTGACCAGGCCAGCGCGCTCGGGGCTCAGCTGACGGCGC
Organism: Acidimicrobiia bacterium; assembly: GCA_016650365.1. Lineage (NCBI taxonomy): Bacteria > Bacillati > Actinomycetota > Acidimicrobiia > Acidimicrobiia bacterium. Next base: position 2,106 of record JAENVV010000022.1, on the reverse strand, counting down.
GCGCTGACAGTCCTGATCTAGCCGAACTCGTTGCCAGTTGGACGTCCGGTTTGGGCGTGGATCTCTCGGTCGAAGCAGTGGGGGGTCAGCAGAACTCGACTCTTGAGATGGCCCAACGGCTAACCACCCGGCGCGGGCGCATTGTGGTGATGGGATCGTTCTCCGAAAAGCTGGTGCCATTTCCGGTCGGCAGCTTGAAGTTCCTTGAACAGGAGCTGATCGGGTCCAGCGGCCATCCTCGTACGTTCGGGCCGGTGATCGAATTGGTGGCGTCTGGTGCCTTGGAGGTAGCCAAGCTGATAAGCCACACCATCGATCTCGGCGGCCTGCAGGGTGCATTCGACATGATGGACAAGCGAGTCGATGGCGTCATGAAAGTTGTCGTCGAACCCAACCGGTGACTCCGCTATTTGCTTCTTGTGCCAGTTCACGAGAGCGGCAAGGACATCAGCTCTCTTGACAAGATCGATTGCCCGGGTCGCAGGGTGTTGTCGTTTCAGCGATAGAGTAAGGATTGGCAAGTATGACTACGACCGCACCATTACCCAAAGGGGTCTTCTTCGACTCCGATCGGGGGATCGTTGTAGAAGGCATTGTTGCGCGAGGGATGCCGACCCACCCGCTCGGCGCTAGACCAGGAAAGGGATACAACTCGGTTGCCTTCAACTACCTGGCAGGTAACAGCGTCCTGACCGCTTTCCTGGCTGGCATCGAGCCCGGTGGGACCAAATGTGGCCATCGCCATTTCGACGAAACCCTGTCTTATGTCGTCGCGGGACGGGGCTCGAGTGAATTCCGCCAACTAGACGATCGGCCCCTAACTCGGGTCAGCTGGAGTCAGGGCGACCTTCTGGCGATCCCGACCAACGCCTGGCACCATCATTTCAACGGGCCGGACGAGGGGCGGTTGCTCTCGTTTAAGAATGCCCCTGCGATTCAGCGCTTGATCGGATTCGCCGACGAGGACAATCACGCTGACCTCCGCCTACGTGATCGGTTCGACGACGAACCGGACTTCTTCACCCGGGCTGAGGTACAACCCGACGGATCGATTCGGACCAACTTCCTCGCCCAGGTCGGTACCTCTCCCGTACCTGCGCCCGACCCGACCCTAGGAGAAGGTGTATCTAGGCAGCGTTATGTGATGGGCGGCCATCGAACCTTATCGGTGGATGTTGTCAGCATTCAGCCTGGCGGAACGTTTGATACCTATCGCCCCCTGGCGGAAGAGGGGATCCTGATCCTCAAGGGAAATGGCCTAACCCGGCTGTTCTCGGCCGACGGCGCCCGGTCGGAGGTCGAATGGTCGGCAGGAGACCTCGTCTCCCCTCCGTTCTACGTGTCTCGGCAGCATCAAAACCTCGGAAACGAAGAGATGCGTCTCCTATGCGTCCGCAACACCTTCGTAGAGGTGGGTTTGGGGTTCTCGGTCGGGCAGTTCGACCGGCACCTACCCGATCGATTTCCGGAGGTCGCCGACGTCGGCGCATAGGCGACCAGGAGCCGAGGTACAGATCGCTACCTGGCTACCGCAAGTGGCAAACAGGCGGCAACTGTCTGCTCAAACGAGTTGTCATTGTTTGCTTCTGGGGATGAGACGAGCCCGAACGATGACGAACCATTCGTAACTCACTGGATCATCTGGCAGACATATGAGGGCGGAAATCGCTACCTGTACCCCTTGTATGATCATGGAAGGTGACGCTTCTAACAGGAGCTGTCGGACGAAAGGGCAAACAAGGTCGCGATGCCTCTACAAGCGCTAGCCAAGGGCGGGACAGTCGGTACGGTCGAGTTTGCTGAGTTCATCTCCCAAACCAAGTACGAGGATCTACCGGCGTCAGCCGTGGCTGCGATCAAGTCGGTCATTGTCGATACTTTGGCGGTGACGGTTGCCGGGGTCGCGGAACCGGCTTCCGAAGCTCTGTCCGATTTGCTGTCCAAGTACGGGGGCGCACCAATCTCAACGGTGATTGGTCGACCTTTCAAGACCGATCCAGCCTCGGCGGCGCTATTGAACGGAACTGCAGCCCACGCCCTTGACTATGACGACTACTGCTTTGCGATGAGCGGTCATCCGAGTGCTGTCATTCTGCCTCCGATTTT
>JAENVV010000021.1 GCA_016650365.1 Acidimicrobiia bacterium | reverse complement strand
TCGACCGGGAAGCGGCGCTCTCGGCTCCAACTGCTGGTTTTGTACTGGTCGCCGGCGCGGCTCAAAAAACGCGGCAACCAGGGGTTGACGCCATCGTCAATTCGATCGACGAACTTGTGATCGGCACCGATAGTGACTGACTGTGTTGATCAACCCCACCGCAACGTGACGCTTACCCGGCCAAAGCATACTTCGAACCTGGCATGATGGGCTGATGAAGATCACTGCCAGGGTTGACTATGCCGTCCGGGCACTCCTTGAGGTCTCAGCAAGCGAGCCCGGTCGAGTTAGCCGCGATGAACTCGCCGCCGCCCAGGACATACCCCCACGATATCTCGAGGCAGTTCTTCTTGAGTTGCGCCGGGCAGGACTGCTGGTCGGGCATCGCGGCTCAGCAGGCGGGTATTCACTAGGGCGGCCCGCCACAGAGATCACGGTGGCCGATGTCGCCCGAGCGGTCGACGGACCGCTTGCTCTGGTCCAGGGGAAGCGGCCCGAACACGTGAGTTATACCGGGTCGAGCACCAATCTCCATGAGCTGTGGATCGGGCTTCGAGCAGCCGTTCGGTCCGTAATGGAAGCGGTCACGATCGCCGATCTGGGGTCCGGTGAACTCCCGGCATCAGTACGGCTACTCGTCGACAACCCCGACTCGTGGTTGCCGCGCTGACTGATTCGCCCTGTCGCTTTCGTGCCGGAGTGGCTCAGCTCGAAGGTGCGCAGCCAGACGGGGACGAATACCGGCAACTACAACAAAGAGAAGAACGATGCCTGACGACATCGAACCGGACACTGGCGAATCAACCAGCCGGCCGAATTCGCGGACCTGGGTGAGCATCAGCAACCCCCCAACGGCGAGACCCAGCAGGCGAGCAGGAATGACCTTGATGACATAGGCGCCAAGCGGCGCAGCCAAGACGCCCCCGGCGATCATCGCCACGGAGACGCCCAACTCGAGGCCCCGACCGCCCAGCGAACCGATCAAGGCACCAGCCGAAACAACCGCAACCGCAACTTCAGCAGTGTTCGCAGATCCAACGGCGACTCGTGGGGCCAGGCCACGATGGAGTAACCATGGTGTCACGACCGGCCCCCAAGCGCCGACCAGACCGTTGGTAATCCCCCCGACACCGCCCGCGATTCCAACCTGCCGATCGGCGATCGACGAGGGAGCTGGCAACCCGGGACCATCGACCTGCGCTTCGCCGATCGAGCGACTAAACCGCAGCGTGATCCGGATACCCATCGCCAGCAACATCACAGCCAGGATCGGCCGGAGCGAATCGCCATCGACAATCATCAGGATGATGACTCCAAGGAACGCTCCAGCCATTCCCGGGATTGCCAGCCGCAAAACGAGGCGGCGGTCGATGTTTCCGAATCTCCAGTGTGACACTGCCGATGCGAACCCGGTGGCTACCTTGGCCAGATTGACGGTTGCCGAAGCGTTCACCGGACTGAACCCGCTTGCCAGGAGAAGGGTTGAGGAGGTGGGACCGAATCCCATGCCGAGGGCCCCGTCAACAAGCGATGCCAAGAACCCCACCAAAGCAACCAACGCCAGATCCCTCATATACCGCGAATCCTACCGAATTAGCGGTATATCGTCAACCCCGTCGTCCTAACTTCTTGAATGTCCAGTGGAACCGCCCTCCGGCGGCCCGCAATCGCCCGCGACGAGCGACCACCCCCGATCCCGCCGGAGTTTTAGCTCCCGGTTGAGCGGTCAAGGGGCTTCTTTACACCACCGCTCTTCTTGGCCTTCTTATCAAGGCGTTTTTCCTTCAGGCCTTTCGCGGCGGCCTTCTTGGGACTGCTCTTGCCTTTGTCTTTGTTAGCCATCAGTTCCTCCTGGTTGGCACTTGTGACGATAGCCCGCTTGCCGATGCCAAAGCGCGGGGGCCGATCGTGCCATCACCGGCCACGGTTAGAGTCTTCTCAAGCTATCAAGGGTACCGCGTGGATATCAGCATCTGGATCGACCCCATATGACCGTGGTGTTGGGTGACGGCCCGGTGGGTCGTCGAGCGAGTACAGCCCGAACGCGACCTCAACGTCACGTGGGAGCCGATCAGTCTATTTTTCAAAAACGACCCGGATCCCGATAGTGAGTCCTACGAGCGATACTGGCGCACCCACCGCCTGTTGAGGGTCATTGAATCGGTTCGAACGACGGAAGGCAACGATGGCGTCTTCAAGCTGTATTGGGAACTGGGCCGGAGAATCCACCACGACAAGTCCTTGATGGAGTTGTCCGTTCACGATGCGCTTGAGTCAACAGGCCTCGACGTGTCTCACGCATCGGCATACGACGACGATTCGTGGGACGGCCAGATCCGTAGCCGGATGGACGTCGGCCTGGAACTGGCGGGCACCGACATTGGCACGCCGATCATTGCGTTCGACGATGCGGCCGGCGACCGGGTAGGTATTTTCGGACCGGTGATCACCCGCGTCCCGGAAGGTGACCTGTCCTTGCAACTGTGGGACGGACTTGTATCGGTGATGACGGTTCCGGGTTTTTGGGAACTCAAACGAACGCGAACCGAGCGCCCGGACTTCGGCCCCCGCCCTTAGTACGGATCACATCTCGAGCCTTAGAGTGCTAGCTTCCCGGAGTCCCCAAAGTAGGCTCCAGAAACCCCATGGCTCGGTTCTCCAAGCTCGTAGTTGACACCGAGCCACTGCGCGTCTCGAAGGAGTTCCGCTGGCTGTATTCGGGGCTGGCGGTGGCCGGATTCGGACGACAGCTGACGGTGGTGGCCGTGCCGTTCCAGGTTTACGAGCTGACAGGGTCGACTCTCCTGGTAGGTCTCCTGGGCCTCGCTCAACTCGGACCTCTCCTGCTGGTCTCGGCCATCGGTGGCTCACTGGTCGACGCGGTCGATCGCCGGGCACTCCTCATTGTCGCTCAACTGGCCACCGGGGCAACCGCCGTCGGGTTGGCATTCAACGCAGCACTCGACGCCCCGATGGTTTGGCTGATCTTCGTGCTGAGTGCCCTGAACGCCGGCATCTCGGCGATCGACCACCCGACCCGAGCCACGCTCGTTTCCGCCATTGTCGGACGCCGCCTCCTCCCGTCGGCGACCGCACTCACTCAGACACTTGAGAACGTGAGCAAGATGGTCGGTCCGGCGCTCGGGGGCATCATCATTGTGTCTTCGAGTTTCACAGCCACCTTCGTGATCGAAGCCATCGCCTTCACCCTCGGAGCGGCGTTCATGCTTGGCGTTTCTCATCGACCGGCTGAAGGCGAGATTGCCAGCTTCGGCCTCCAGTCCATCAAGGAGGGATGGAAGTTTCTCCGGCATCGTCGCCTCCTCCAAGCAAATTTTGCGATCGACCTCAACGCCATGGTCTTCGGAATGCCAACCGCCCTCTTCCCCGCCATCGGAACGGCGATCCTGGGAGGTGATGCGTCGACGGTCGGCCTCCTATACGCGGCACCGGGTGCCGGGGCGCTGGCCGCCGCCGTCACTTCGGGATGGGTCGGGTCGATCCGCCGTCAGGGTCGGGCCGTCATTATCTCAGTAATCATATGGGGGGCCGGTATCGCCGCATTCGGACTCAGCCGGAACGTCTGGGTTGCTTTGGGTTTCCTGGCGATCGCCGGAGGGGCCGACGTCATCTCCGCCGTATTCCGGAACACGATCCTCCAGTTGGCCGTCCCCGACAATCTTCGGGGACGACTCAGCTCGATACACGTTGGCGTAGCAAGCGGCGGTCCCCGCCTCGGAGACTTCGAAGCCGGTACGGTTGCCTCGCTTGTATCCGTGCCGTTCTCGGTGGTGAGCGGTGGCATCGCCTGCATTCTCGGCGCGCTGGTTATCAGAAAGACCATGCCCGAGCTGGATGCCTACGTCCACGGCGAGTAACTTCCCATTCCTATCCGTCGTACACGCCAGTCGAGGTGACACCGCCCTTCCCGCTTCAAGGGCTGGTTGAGCCTCCACCTGTGATCCCCTACCTCATCTGTTCCAGGTAGATCCGGATCGCCGCCGCGTCGAGCGATCCCAGTCCCGCTTCAGAGGCAGCGGTGAACAAGTTGAGGGCTAGTTCGAGCGCCGGAGTATTCGCTCCGACTGCTGAGGCGTGCTCAGAGATGAGTCCGGCATCCTTTTTGATGATGTCAAGACGTCCGGCCGGCGGCTCATATTCCGAAGCTGCCATCATCGCACCACGAATCTCCCACATCCTCGACGAGCCGACCCCCTCGGCGATGACCTGTTGCACCAACATCGGATCGAGACCCGATGCAGCCCCCAGGTTGTGAGCTTCGGCGGCGGCGAGCGTGTGCACCGTCACGAGCAGGTTGGCGATGTATTTCATTACCGAGCCATTACCGAATGCCCCGAGATACCGGTGGGTTCCCAGGGGAACGAATACGTCAGCCTGGCCGGCAAACACATCTGCGTCCCCTGAACCAAACACGACGAGGGTGGCATCTGTGGCCTGTTGACCCGTGCCGGACACCGGGCAATCAAGCATCGAAACGCCAACGGCGGCCAGACGGTCATGCGCCGTCTGTTTTGCCGCCAAAGACAGGGTTCCCATCTCGATCACGACAAGACCCGTCGTCCCGCTCTCCACGATGCCGTCCACGGTTTCCGCCAGGGCTTGAGCGCTCGGAAGCCACGTGATGAGTGTGTCGACCGCACCGACCAGGTCTGCCACTGACCCATGCACCGTCCCCCCGCCTTCCCGATGTTGTCTGCACTTGTCCTGATCGACATCGAAGCCGTGTACTTCGTGTCCCGCAGCGATGAGGTGGCCGGCAGTCGCCCCTCCCATCACTCCCAATCCGACAATGCCAATACGTCTCGCTGTCATGTTGAGGGTCGTCCTTCGTCGTCATCTGGCAGAGCTATCGCACAACGATGCCACAAATAGCACGACGGTGCGGCCAGGTCGCGTGGCAAGTCTGTCACTCCAGGGCCTGCCCTGATATGCGACACTGCCAAGGTGCCCCGCCGTAATCGTGTCGACCCATTCGGAGACCTCCATGCCGTGTCCGGGCGGGGAATGTTCACGGGAAACCGCGGGTGCCTGGTCGATTCGAACGAACAAATCGTCCGTCACCACTCCGGCAACCTCTGGATCGCCTGCAAGCTGATCTACCGGGATTGGCGATCCCCGCTCGCCGCGCCCCATCACTGGACCCCGCTCTTCTTTCTCGACGATGCGGTGGCACTGGCGGCAGGCCACCGGCCGTGTGGCCTCTGCAGACGGGCGGACTACAACTCCTATAGGAGCGCGGTCATGATTGCGAAGGCTTCACTGACACCACCGGCGGCGGGCGATCTGAATAGACAACTCGCCTCCGAACGGCTTCAACGAGGCAGGGGGATAGAGCGAGCGGCTGACCGCCGGCTTTGGATTGAGGACATCGACGAACTTCCGGTCGGGTCCGTCATCGTCTTGGACACGGCCGCCCACCTCGTACTGGCCGATCGCCTCGTCGAGTTTGCGTTCACCGGTTGGACAAAGCCGAGATCTCGACCGGTGAGGCAAGCGGTTACGCTGCTGACCCCACCCACCTCCGTCGGGGCGCTGCGCCACGGCTTCGTCCCGGCGATTGACCCGAGTGCCTTCGGATAGCCGTTGTCGGATTTGCGTCGTTGCCAGGGCGTACCAATCGGGGCGAACCGTAGAGTGAGCCGCACCCGATCCGGAGATGCCGTTGGATATCATCGACAGACACTTTGCCGCCGAGAACGCCCATGACGTTCAGGCAACCCTGGACACCTATACCGACGACATCGTCTGGGACGACGTCACGCACCCCGATGCACCGTTTTATGGAAAGGCGGCGGTGGCCGCCATCTACTCGTCCATCATTGACGCCATTCCTGACATCGTGCTGACTTCCGTGAAGCGTTTCAGCGGAGAAGATGACCGCTTCGTCGTAGACGAGTCCATCCTGTCGGGCCACGTCCACGGCGAGTGGGCGGGTATGAACGGAGGAGGGGCGCCGGTGTCGGTACGCATCCTCCACGTCTTCGAACTCCGGGACGGATTGATCTGCTTCGAGAACGCCTGGTTCGATGCCGCCAACGTCCAACGACAGATCATCAGCTGGAAAGAGACACAAAACTGACGGACAACCTGGCGTACCAACCCCGGGGGATTAGTCGGACTCGATGCCCAGTTCCGAAAAGATCCGACGCTTCTCCTCGAGAAGCACGTTGTCGCTGATGAGACCGACGGCATGCTTCTCGCTCAGCTTGCGGAACTCATCCATGAGCGCTGCTTCGTCAGGCCCATCGCCCTTCGAATCTGCGTCCTGCTGAAGAAGTTCCCGCCGGCGGTTTTTGGCTTCCTGCTTGACCTGGCGAGCCTGTTCACGGGCTCGTTTGGCCATCCCCTCTTGACCTCGTTGCGCCATATCAGGTCTTCGACTGTCGCCGGGCGACAATGCCCGGTCTCGATGCGGTTAATCCCATACGTCTGTGTCCTGTTCGTTTGATGTCCCGAGCGCCGCCACCGGGTGACCGAAAGCAACAGAACTCTATGCCAACCTAGCCACTTTGCGCACGACGCATAGAACTGCCGCGCCGCTGCCCTCAGGGTTCGGCCGTGATGCGGAGCCTGACAATCGGGGAACAGACAGGATTCGCATTGAATTTGCGCCAGGGGTTCAGTTCATGCTGACGGCTAGGCCTGGAGGACAGCCTGCACGTCGAAGTCGACCTGAAGCTTCTTGGACACGAGTACTCCGCCGGTTTCGAGTGGAACATTCCACGTCAAACCCCAGTCTTCCCGGTCGATACTCCCGGTTGCCGTGAACGCAGCCTTCGTATTGCCAAAGGGATCGGCGGCAATACCCTCGAATGACATCGTGAATGTCACTGGTTTGGTCACGCCGCGAATGGTCAGATCGCCGGTGAGATCCCAATCGTCGCCGCGGGGTGCGACCCGGGTACCGACAAATGTGACAGTCGGGAAGTTCTCTGCATCCAAGAAATCCGGCGAAAGGATATGACCGTCGCGGTCCGCAGATCCGGTGGTGACCGACGCAGCTTGCGCGGTGACACTTACCGTCGACTGGGCCGGATCTTCGGCCACGACGATGGTGCCGGAAAGGTCGGCGAACGTGCCCCGAACCTTGGTCACCATGAGGTGACGGGCCGTGATCTGCAGATCACTGTGACTGGCGTCGATTTCCCATGTTCCGGCGGTGGGAACGTTTTTACTGTCGATGGTACGAGCTGACATTTCTTCGGTCTCCTTGGAAAGATACTTGAATGTTCAACATCTAACCACAGATTACATGAAGTGTCAACTATTGATAGTTCAAATTACACTGGAGGATGCGTACCCAACCTCTCTGACGTCGCACCAATACACAAGTCTTGGACAAATGTGATCCCGGCCCGCTTTGCGATCCGACGCGCCTCGGTGGACGAGATCCCGGCCTGAAGCCACAACGCTTTTGCTCCGACTGCGACAGCTTGCTCAGCGATACCTGCAGCCTCGTCTGATGGTCGAAAGACGTCCACGATATCGATTGAAACGGGGACGTCTGCCAGCGTCCGGTAGGCGGGCTGGCCAAGGATCTCCGCGGCCGACGGATGAACAGGGACAACCGTATAGCCTGCTCGTATCAACAGAGCCGGTATGTGGTTGGCGGTCTTGTCCGGATCGGTCGACGCTCCCACTACGGCAATCGTGGTGGCACCTTCAAGCAACGCCCGCAGCTTCGAATCCTTCATCGACCCTACTTTCCCATCGGTTTCATACTGAGCTAGAACCATACGCTCTTTGGAAGACCTGCGTACCGAGGGGAGGAACGAGGCGTTCGCTCCGAAAAGTCCGCTACCGACCTTCACCTAGATCACCCGGTCTGATGGACAACGCCCATGTCTGGGACCGCACCCGGTCGGTACCTCGGCACTCGCTACGTTGTCAGCTCCGCTCCTCGAGGTATCCCCATTCATACGAACGCTCGTATTGCCTGCCCGCACGCCCATTACTTGAACTGTCAAGTGCTGGTGGTTATCGTCTAGAACATGACGGAACCACGCTGGCTCTCCCCGGAAGAACTCACTGCCTGGCGCAATCTCGCTTTCGTCACGCTGGTCCTGCCCGGCCGTCTCGAAGAAGCCCTGCAATGCAACGGGCTGAACTTCTTCGAGTACTCAACGCTGGCTGCCCTCTCAGACGCTCCAGAGCGAACCATCCAGATGAGCTCGCTGGCGCTGCTCAGTAACGGTTCATTGTCCCGGTTATCGCACGCAGCCACGCGGCTCGAACAGCGAGGCTGGATCCGTCGGCAGACCTCGCCCGCCGACCGACGCGTAACACTCGCCACGCTGACCGACGAGGGCTATGCCAAGCTCGTCGAAGTCGCCCCCGCCCATGTGGAATCAGTCAGGCAAGCCATCTTTGACGCTCTAACGCCTACACAAGTAGAACAACTCGGCGAGATTTGCGGCGTCCTCATGGAGAACATCAACCCCGGCGAGCCACCCCCCTGGGCGACGGCCGGATAACCGCGTCTCGTTGGCCAACCTACTCGGCGACGGCGCGGCTCAATTCGATATTCTTGAGCGCTCGCTCTCGATCACGACGACCCAGCCCACAGGCGGATCCAACGTCGATGGTCGCTCCGATGAGCCCTTCGATCCGATCCCGGATAAATCGCAGTTGATCAACTGTGAGGTCCTCATGCACAAACCCACCGGCAAAACGTACGCCCTCGGGAAGCCGTAAACGCGCAAGAGGCTCGTAAAACACCGGATCGAGTGTCGGAGCAATGCTCCCCCTGGCAAACGGCGCATGAACGAAGTCGAGGCGTTGTCCCTTAGGCCAAGCCGCGAAGATGGCGTTGGCCAACAGCACGAGAGCAGACGAGTCCGAAGGGTCTGCCATGGATTCGTTGTTCATATCCCCATAACAAAGATGGATCCCGAACCGAGTTCCGCCAGGCGATCGGCGAACCACCTTGACAATTTCGGAGGCAAGACGCTTGGCCACAATCGGTTGGGCGGCAGCCGGAACCTTTGTGAGCAGGATGACGGGAATCGGGATCTCGATCTGAAAGACGACGTCGTCACCGCCGATCGCCTGAATCTTGGTGATCTCCCTGACGGTGGCGTCGCGAAACGGGGCGAGATTGCGGAGTCCTTTGGCCGCCTTGAAACCAAACGCAACGAGAGCCAGATCGAGCTGGCTGGGGATACCGACCTGAAAGATATGGTCGCTTCCGGCCGCGCTGCGGAAGTCCAAAAAGGCCGGCCATGACTCATTGAAATACGACGTGTAGTCGAGTTCGATGTTGGTCAACTTGTGACCGGACTTTACGTCGAAGGACGGGGTGCTCTCATAGTCGCTCCAATCTCCATCACGAACCAATTGGAGATCCGGGTGATTACGAAGCCCGTCGACGATTCGTTTGATCCAGTCCTGGCGATCTCCGGTCTCGCCGTCGGGTATCCAGACGGGTAGGTGGTCACCCGCACCTGCCGCGAACATCTCATAGGCAGCTTGAGCGTCGGGGGCCGGAACCGTTCCTACAAAATGAACGGCCCGATGGCGCGGATCGCTGGAATCACTCATACTTCGTGTCCTCTTCCTTCGTCTTGGTAGCCGCGCTCCGAGGTGCCCGAGGGCAGCTTATCGATCAGGCACTGGCACCGCTAGGACGGTTGCCGCGGATTCACAGGGCCTGTCCCTCCACCGCTCTTGATGAGAGCGCTTAGGCGATCAGTATCGCCCGGGTTGCCGCGAAGTTCAACCACGATTCCTCACCGAGGATCCACGGCCGAGCGTTCGAATCGATCGATCACCTGCTGGCGGTGGCTTATCGACTCAGGAAACGACCTCGCCGCTACTCGCAAGCCATTCTGAATCCCGAGAACTCCTTCACAAGTGCCCGTTCGACTGCTTTTCTCACCACCGGGCCGAGCACCACCACCATCCAGCCCGAAGCGGTCACTGAAAGAGTGAGTTCGGTGAGACCCTCTGGAGACGGTTTGATGATGTGATCGGCGGTCATCGCCATACCGAGTGGTTGGCCGCTCCCTTCATCGCGTTCGAACCGTCCCCCCGAAAAGCACCGACGCAGTCCCCACCGGACGGCCGGCCCGACGGCCCAAACCAATTCCATCTTGGATTTTCTACTCACGACACGTCTGGCGCGAACAGACCTAACCATGAGTCCCAGAACAATCACCGAGAACGCGACATCAACTGTTCTACCGGGGTGCCTCGTCAGAAACGGAACCCAGAGGAGTCACGACGAAGCGACACCTACAACCGCTCCGGGGACTATTCGTGGCCGATCAAGAGTTCGGCAGCCAGAAACACGACAACGGCCACCAGTGGCAGGACCGCCACATAAACCAGTACGGCCCGATCGTGTCTGCGAACCAATGCCACTAGTGCGGCTACCCCGCCGGCGAACCCGGCGGCTAAACCCCAGCCAGGCACCTCCTGGCAGGATGCTCCATGCCAACGTGCCCAGGATATAACCGACACTCAGACCAACCGCCCACCGCCCAAGAACGGTATTCGGAGCGACTGTTACCCGGTTCTTTCCAACCGGTGGTTTCAACTCGACAACCATGGTTACTCCTTTCTGATCATCCCAAACCCACGGTGACAATGGGGCCACCGTCTAATCGAAATGTACGGCGGGCTTCATCGCGTCGTCAGAGTCCAACGGACGTAAATGCTCCGATGACAGGACTGGCGGACAGGCAATATCCAGGCGAGTACGCCATTCAGGGGATCGCCCTGAATGGACCAGGACAATCGGCGCAAAATCGTCGTTCACCACCTTGGTGGTCGTATGCGATCAAGGAGAGGCGAGACTGGCCGCTGTTCACCTGCGGAACTCACTACATTCATCCAAAGATGCTCACTCACGCCGCGACTGCTTCGCCACCTTCAGGCAGGTTGACCATTCTGAAGGTCGCCGATGGCTTCCATCGACCCTGACGTTCGGCTGGTTCTGACCTCCCAAGCCGTTCGTGCTTTCGGCTACGGGTTTGGGTCCGTGTTGCTGGCCTCCACGCTGGCCGATCGTGGCTTTTCGGGCTTCGAGGTCGGCGTCATATTGGGAGCTCTGGTGACCGGTACGGTGATCGCCCAACTGACCGTCGGGCACTGGGGAGACAGCTATGGCCGTCGCCGGAGCTACCAGGTTCTGTATCTGGCTCTCGGAATCTGCGGCCTGGTCTTTTCAAGTACGGCGCCCATAGGATTGCTGATACTGGTGGCGCTGACGGGTGCCCTATCGGCCGATGTCATCGAGTCCGGCCCGTTCACGACCCTGGAACTCTCGATGATCTCGGGACGGATCGACACCAACGCTCTCGCATCGGGATTTGGCTGGTATAACGCCATCGCGGCTGCCGCCGGATCGTTGGGGGCCCTGGCGGCCGCGCTTCCCCAACTGGCCCGGATGATCTGGAGCGGAGCTCCCACCGACCGGACCTGGTTCCTGTTACTCACGCCAATCGCCGCCACCGGAATCATCATCGCCCGCCGGTTGAGTCCCTCGGTCGAACTGGCAGACGGGCGACGCAGGGCCGCACCGTTGGGCCCGTCACGGCCGGCCGTTACCCGCCTCGCCGGTCTGTTTGCCGTCGATGCTTTCGGGGGAAGTTTCGTGGTCCAAACCTTCATCGCTTTCTGGCTCATCGACCATTTCGGGGCTAGCACCGCCACCATCGGCGGCGTCTTCGCCGCCATCGGGGTGATCCAAACGCTTTCTTTCATTGCCGCACCATTACTCGCCCGCCGCTGGGGCCTGCTCAACACCATGGTCTTCACCCATTTACCCTCGAACCTGCTGCTTGCCTCCGTCGCCTTCGCTCCCAATCTTCCGGTGGCGGTCGGCCTCCTTCTCGCCAGGTCGGCCCTGTCGCAGATGGACATTCCCCCGCGCCAGGCCTACGTGATGACCCTGGTCCAACCGGAGGAACGAACCGCGGCGACCGCCTACACCAACACCGCCCGCTACCTGGTCAAGCCATTCGGACCTGTGATCGCCGGAGCTACTCTCACACTCACTGCCGGGATACCCTTCCTGATCGCCGGCGTGCTCAAAAGCGTCTACGACATCGCCCTGTGGGGTTGGTTCCGAACGGTTCCGCTCCCTGACGGAAAGGAACCCACCCCATGACCTGGGTCACCCGATCCCGGCCCAAAACCGACCGGATTGCCTGCCCATGGCTCATCCGCCGGTTCATCGACCCGGAAGCGAACATCGTATACGCCGCCGCCGACCGGGTGCTCGCCGTCGCAGCCGAAATGAACGGTCGATCCTTCGACGCCCCCGGAGCAGAGTTCACCCACCGGGACGGCAAATGCACCTTCGAAGTCCTGATTGAAGAGTTCGACCTTGGCCGGGACCCGGCGTTGGTACGACTCGCCGCCATCGTTCATGCCGCCGACATCAAAGCCGACCTTGACACCGACCCGCTCGGTCCCGGACTTCTCGCCATCGGAGTTGGTGGACTCGACATCGAGGACAACGACTACCAACTCCTTGAGAAGGGCTCATTCGTCTACGACGCCCTGTATGCGTGGTGTCTCATCGAAACCAGGTCCGGGCCGAACTAGCTGTGCGACGCGACGAACCACGCCAGATCCACTTGACACTCTCCCTCAGCGACGGCAATTGCACCAGGCGAACGGAGCTGAACCTGCGGTTAGCCGGGGCATCGGCAGATATCAGTAGGTAGGTTCAACTCGCAACAACGACGAGCACCAGGGAAAGGAATCTGAACGTGCGTAAGCGGTATCGCCGCCTCTACCAGCACCCGTTGATCCAACGGATCTCGTGGCATCTCAAACGGATCGGGAAGAACCTCGACCCGCACTTCTTCATCGCGCTGTTCAGCGGGCTCATCGTCATCGTTGCCCTGGCAGCGCTGGCTGTGATGCTCATCGAAAAGGAGCGCAGCTTCACTGGTTTCGGCGAGACCTTCTACTGGGCGATCACCACCGTGATGGGCCAGGGGGACGCCTCGCAGGTCACCACGTGGGGCGGGTGGATTGTCAGCTGGCTGCTTGTACTGTTCGGGGTCGGGATCGTCGCCACCATCACAGGGGCCCTGCTGGGTTTTGTTATCGATTTCCTTTTGAAGGAGGGACAGGGCATGGGTGCATCGGGATACACAGACCACATAGTCATCTGCGGGTGGAATGGCACAGCTCGTTCGCTCGTGCAGGAGTTGCGCTCTGATGACTACAACCACAAAGTGGTGGTACTCCACGAAGCGGATCGCGACCCGTCAGATGGCGACGTCTACTTCGTCCGAGGCGACACCACCAAAACCGACGACCTCAAACGGGCCGGCATCGAACACGCCGCGGCTGCCATTATCTGTCCGAAAGATGCCTCCGACGAGGCGGACATGAGATCCATCCTGGTGGTTCTGGCGATCGAGTCGATCGCTCCGCACGTGCGCACCCTCGCCGAGGTGAACAATCCCAACCATGCCGAACACTTCAAGCGAGCCGACGTCGATGAGCTGCTCATCACTTCGAAACTCACCGCCCATCTCCTGGCTCGAACCTCGCTTTATCCGGGTCTCACCGACCTTGTCACCGACCTTGTATCAGGTGGAGAAGGATCCGAACTGTATCGCATCGCGTTGCCCGAAACCTACATCGGCATGACGATCGATGAACTCTCGGCCCGGATGCGTTCCGATCACGCCGCCACCCTGCTCGCCGTAAGTCGCGGCGGAACGACCCACCTCAATCCACCGACCGGGTTCGTACTAGAGACAGGAGATAACGCGGTCGTCGTCGCGGAGTCGCTGGGCACCCTGGCGCCACTCGAGCATCTCCCGGCATTCGAAAGTCCCGGGTAAACCAACGCTGGATTGGTATGCCCGCCTAATAAAGACCGACCAGCCGACCAGAGAATGCAATCACGGCAGCAATCATGACCGGGCGGATGATCTTTTCGCCGCCTCGCACCGTGGCATTGGCGCCGAGTGCCCCACCAATCGTTAGCCCTACCGCCAGGATAAGAGCAGGCTGCCAATCTACGTTCCCATTTGCAATGAATGTCGGGAGCGCCACGAGGGTTACCGCCAGATTGACAAGAACCTTCACGGAGTTGGCCACGACCAGCCCGAGGCCGGTATGCGACAGCGCCACGATCAGCAAGAGTCCTATCCCCGCCTGAAAAGCACCGCCGTACATGCCAATAAAGAGAAAGACCAGGACTCTGACCCAGGTCGGCCACGACTTGCCATCTGCCTTGGGCTTGGGCTTACGAAGCGACAAGATCAACACGGGAACCATCAAGAAACCGAAGACCCGCTCGAACGTAGCGTCGGCGAGCAGACCCACCAAAGAGGACCCGGCGAACGAGCCAACCATCACCGGGATAAGAATCGGGGTCGTCTGCTTGAGGCTGACAACACCCAAGCGCCGGAACTCGGCTGCCGCCGCGGCTGTCGACGTGAGGATTCCCACCCGGTTCGACCCGTTGGCCAGGTTGCCAGGCACGCCGGCGAATACCAGCAGGGGGACGGTTAGGAGCGAACCTCCGCCGGCGATCGAATTGATGGCCCCGGCCAACAACCCACCACCGGCCAGCAGCAGGATCTTCCACCATTCCATATCAGGTCACACTTTCCGACGATGCCAGGGACGCTCTCATTGGACCGCAGACTAGGGCTTCTTACATCCGTCGCCAGTATTCCGCCCGAGCCCCTGCAACCTCTGAATCCACCCCGGCTAGGACCCATCAGCCGACGGACACTCACCCTGTCGTGTCACCCATGGGGCCCGGTTACGAGGGAATCGATGCGCCCGCGTCGGTTGGAACTGCCTTGGCCGGCGCGGTCTTACGACCGAAGCTGATTCCGACCGGGATCGCGTACGCGAGGTAGCCGAGTACCTGAAGAAGTGAGGGATCGGGGTCCCAGCCAAACATGGTCTTGAGGAACGCGCCGGCGGTACTGGTAGCCGGGTCGAGGATGTCGGTCTCCCAAAGGTGTTCAACCAGGGTCGGTATGGCCCCAAATTCCTGAAATTCGTGAATACCTTTGGCCACAAGGCCAGCTGCAAACAGAATGATCAGGTAACCGGTCCATCTGAAGAAGGTCCGAAGATTGATGCGATGGCTGCCCTTGTACACGAGATAGCCAATCCCCACGGCTGCAACCACACCGAGCAGGCCGCCGAGTATCTGGCCGCGTGCAGATACCTCGCCAACGGTGGTCGACAACAAGAACAACACGGATTCAAAGCCTTCCCTGGCGACCGCCACAAAAGCTACGGCAGCCAGAGCCGCCCCACCGGCTTCAAGAGCCGAGTCCGCTTGGGCCTCCAACCCTGACCGGAGACCACGAGCTTGTTTCCCCATCCAGAAGATCATCCAGGTTAGGAGTCCGGCAGCCAGGACCGCCACGATACCTTCAATAAGCGCTTCAGCCGACCCTTGCAGGGATCCGATGGTCTTCCAGATCACGACGCCGGCGACGAGAGAAACGACGACCGCTGCTCCAGTACCCCACCAGACGGTGGCGGAGTTTTCACGCCGGTTGGTGCGGTCGAGGAAGGCCAACAAGATCGCCACGATGAGCGCTGCTTCCACTCCCTCGCGCAACATAACCAGAAACGCCGCCACCTGCTGTCCTCCATCATCAATACATGTCGTTAGGCATGCCTTACAGTATTTCTACTATCCAGGTAGTGCAAATACAAACCGGGTCCGAATCCGATCGAAACCGAGAACGTATACTAAGAAACGTGGAGACCTCCGACTACCGAATGCCCTATCGAGAATACGCCGCGGCCATTTTCGAGCTGGGCGAAGAAGGGATCCCGGTCATTCAGGCCCGCATCGCCGATTGGCTTGGAGTGTCGCGGCCATCGGTATCTGAAATGGTCAAGCGGATGACAGACGACGGACTCATCACTCTCGAACCAAGCCTGGAACTCACCGGCGAAGGGCGGCATCTCGCCGAAGTAGTCGTGCGCCGTCATCGACTCGCCGAGCGATTCCTCTCCGAGGTACTCGGATTGCCGTGGGTGAAGGTACATGCCGAGGCAGAGGTGTGGGAGCACGTTATCTCGGACGACGTCGAGGCCGGCATGTGGGAAGCCCTCAATAACCCGAAGACGTGTCCCCACGGGAATCCGATCCCGGGCGCCGGCTACAAGCCGCCGCCGATCGAGCCACTATCGGCGCTTGACGTTGGAGACTCGAAGCCACTCGAACGTATTTCGGAAGAACTTGAGCTCGACGCAGAAATCATGGGTTTTCTCGACGAGTCCGGCCTCCGACCTGGAGCGTTGTTGAGCGTCATCTCTTCGGAACCGGATGGGACCTCAACAGTCACCGTCAATGGTGAAGGGCGAGTCGAGATCGATCTTTTCATGGGTGAACGTCTGTTCGTCTCAAGCATCTAATGCTCCGAGCCGTATAGGCGCCAGTTGAGTAGTCTCGTTCCATGCCAATCTTCATGGACATTCACGAAAATCTGGGAGAGGTCACAGAAGAAGACATCAAGAACGCCCACCAGCATGACCTCGCAATACAGGATGAGTACGGTGTCCAGTTCCTAACATTCTGGTTCAATAGCCCGGATGGTCAGGCGTTCTGCCTCGTCGATGCTCCAAGCAAAGAGGCGGCCATCGCCGTCCACAAGAACTCCCACGGTTTGGTACCCCACAATATGGTTGAGGTCGATCGACCGACCGTCAGTCACTTTATGGGCGACTGGGAGAAGAGTGTTCCCAACATCGCCCGACTCGATGATTCACAACTCGACACCGGGTTACGGGCGATCATGTTCACCGACCTTGTCGGATCGACCCAGATCAGCAGTCGCCAAGGCGACGCAAAGGCCATGGAAGTACTGGCTCGCCACGATCAGATCGTCCGGGAGGCTCTCGGATCATGTAGCGGTCGGGAGGTCAAGCACACCGGTGACGGCATCTTCGCATCATTTACGTATGTCAGCACCGCCGTCGAATGTGCGTTGCAGATCCAAAAAGCCTTCGGGGAACCGCTTCAGACAGATTCAGACGATCCCCGGCTTCGTATCGGCATCAGTGCCGGGGAACCGGTCAGCCAACACGAGGACCTGTTCGGAGCGGTGGTGAATCTCGCCTCGCGCATCTGCGGACATGCTGGTCCCGGACAGATTCTCGTATCCAGTGCCATTCGCGAGTTATCGGTCGGAAAGCCGATCGTATTTCGAGACCGGGGACCCATCGCCCTGAAGGGCTTCGATGATCCAATCAGGCTCTTTGAGGTCCCCGTGGAGTAGAACTGTCTCGTGCTGCCTGGTCATTCGCCCGTTTGATCACCGCTCAGCCCGGTACACCAGACCGTCCCCGCCCATTGATGTAATGGTAAGTGTCTCTCCATCGATCGCCACCCGAAACTCATCGCCGACCACAGTGACCACCAGCGAATCCTGATTCGAGAGTTCGTCGGAGCAGTCGCCGTCTGCGGATAACTCCGGCACGATCACCACGCCGCCACTCTCAAGCCAGCGGCCCGTCAGCGTCCGACAGCCGGTCGATCCCGCCAATGCGCCATCGGCACTCAAAAGCAGCGTCGCCCGGTCCCCGGCAACGCTCGAGGCTGTTTCGCCTTTGATCAGCGTCTCCATCACCCAGATGGTGTCCACCAGGTCTGCGATCCGAACCGGAGCCACCGCCTTGAATACGAGGTCACCCTCCGGAGACGACAACACCAGCCCACCTTCGGCAAACTCAAAGTGGGTCACCATTTGCAGAACCGTCAGGAACGTAGTCTCGGCAGCCATCACGGCGGGTTCACAGCCCATCTCGGTCTGACCCAGCCCATCGAACGATATCGAAGCACCGTTCACCGCAACCGTTCCGAAGTAGGCATTACACGCCGCCCTTCCTGTCACCTCGGTGTCGTCGATTGACATCGTGATGGGGTAGCCGTCGACCATTGACAGACCTGCGGACAGCTCCCAGCTACCGGCCGGCCGTGGCCACGAGGAGGTATCGGGCGCTACCGCGCTCTCCCCGCAAGCCCCGGTAGCCAGAGATAACACGACGCAGATAACGAAACCTTTCACCACCATGTGACGATTCTATGCACCGGTAGGTTCCGCGCCGGAAGATTGACCTGGTCGCTCGACCTAGTGTCGTTCAAGGTGATCGAGTACCCCACTCCGGGTAGCGGTCAACCTAAAGTGAGACCACCTCAGCTACTCGGAACAGGCGGAGCTATGAGGAAGATCATTCTCATGATGTCGATCTCGGTTGATGGTTTCTTTGAAGGCCCAAACCGGGAACTCGACTGGCAACTCGTCGACGATGAGCTACACAGCCACTTCAATAAGCAACTCTCGACGATGGGGGCGTTCCTGAGCGGGCGGGTCACCCATGAGCTCATGGCTGGATTCTGGCCAACGGCTGATCAGGACCCGGCGAGCACCGGCCCGATGGCCGAGTTTGCGGGTATCTGGCGGGAGATGCCCAAGTTGGTCTACTCCCGAACCCTGGCGACCGTAGATTGGAATGCTACGTTGGTCAGAGAGGTGGTCCCCGACGAAGTTCGTTCGCTCAAGTCGACTCCGGGCGGAGATCTGGCGCTCGGCGGAGCCGACCTCGCTGCCTCCTTCATGGCTCACGATTTGATCGACGAATACTGGCTCTACGTCCACCCGGTAGTCATCGGCCAAGGCAGGCCACTCTTCCCGAACGTCGACCGCAAGATGCCGTTGCATCTCGCCGAGACCTCGACCTTCAACAACGGCGTCGTCCTACACAAATACGAACGCCGCGAAAGACCCCTGCAAAGCTAGGTATCGATCACTGCGCCACGGCTCTATCCGCCCGACTCAAGAGCCGAAGCGACTATTGCCTTGGCGGCCGCCTGAACCTCACGAAGGTGTTCTTCACCCCGGAAGCTCTCCGCGTAGATCTTGTAAAGGTCTTCCGTGCCCGATGGCCGGGCCGCAAACCAGGCATGGTCGGTTGCGACTTTGAGGCCGCCGATGGCCGCCCCGTTTCCAGGAGCCTTTGTGAGGATTGATGTGATCTCTTCACCGGCCAGGTCACTGGCTTTCACCTGCTCGGGAGACAGTTTGGCCAAAATCGCCTTCTCGTCTCTTGAGGCGGGAGCGTCAACCCGGGCATAGGCCGGTGATCCATGTTGGTCGGTGAGACGCCGGTAATGCTCGCTCGGGGATTTGCCCGTCACGGCCAGAATCTCCGAGGCGAGTAACGCCAGCAGGATCCCATCCTTGTCAGTGGTCCAGGTCGATCCGTCGCGGCGCAGGAACGATGCCCCTGCCGATTCTTCACCACCGAAACCTATCGAGCCGTCCAACAATCCGGGCACGAACCATTTGAATCCGACCGGCACCTCGACGAGATCACGACCGAGGGCGTTTGCCACCCGATCAATCATCGACGATGAGACCAGCGTCTTGCCGATCGCCGTACCGCTTCCCCACCCCTTGCGAGACTCGAACAGGTACTCGATGGCCACGGCCAGAAAGTGGTTCGGGTTCATGAGGCCGGCGTCTGGCGTCACGATGCCGTGACGATCGGCGTCAACGTCATTGCCAGTAGAAATCTGATAGCGGTCCCGGGCAGCGATCAAAGAAGCCATGGCATCGGGTGACGAACAGTCCATGCGAATGGCCCCATCCCAATCCAGCGTCATGAAACGCCAGGTTGGGTCAACGACCGGGTTCACGACTTCCAAGTCGAGGTTGTATCGATCGGCAATCCTCCCCCAATAGTCGACACTGGCCCCACCGAGGGGATCAGCCCCGATTCGCACGCCGGCCTCACGGACCGCATCGAGGTCGAGAACCGAGCCAAGGTCATCAACGTAGGTACCGCAGAAGTCGTACGGTCGGGTGGTGTCGGCAGTACGGGCGCGAGCAAATGACACACGCTTCACCTCCCTGTTGCGATCGGCAAGAAGGGCGTTGGCGCGATTGGCGATCCACCCGGTGGCATCAGAGTCGGCCGGCCCGCCGTGGGGTGGGTTGTATTTGAAGCCTCCATCGGACGGAGGGTTGTGCGACGGCGTCACGACGATCCCGTCTGCCCGTGAACTGTCCGTGCCGTTCTTTCCCTGATTGTGTCGAAGGATGGCATGAGACAGGGCCGGGGTTGGCGTGTAGCGGTCGGCGGCATCGACCAACACCTCGACGTCGTTGGCGGCCAGCACCTCAAGGGCGGTCACCCAGGCGGGCTCGGAAAGGCCGTGTGTATCGCGACCCAGAAACAGGGGTCCCGCGATGGATCGACCGGCCCGGTACTCGCAGATCGCCTGAGTGGTCGCCACGATGTGGGACTCGTTGAACGACCCGTTCAGGCTGGATCCCCGATGTCCAGACGTCCCGAACGCCACCCGTTGATCCGGGTCCTCAAGGTCAGGAACCGTCGTGTAGTACGCAGTGATTAGATGAGGAATGTCGGTGAGATCCTCCACCAGGGCGGGAGTGCCGGCTCGTTCATGTTTCATGATGCGAGCCTACCGACACTTGCCATGCAGCGCCGAAGCTGCCCTGCATCGGACACCCCCTCTAGCCTTCTGCGCTCGTGAGATTCTCAGGCAAGAACGGAACTTGACCCCTAGGCTGACCGGCCTGATGACCGAGATACCCGTCAATGAACCCATGATTCGGCTGGAGCACGTCTCCAAGACGTTCCCAGGGAGCGGAACTCACGCGGTGGGCGACCTTTCTCTTGAGGTCTCTGAGGGAGAGATCCTGGTGCTCGTTGGCCCATCAGGCTGCGGGAAAACGACCACCCTCAAGATGATCAACCGGATCATCGAACCGAGTTCGGGCATCATCTGGGTGGCGGGGATCAACGCCATCGAGACCCAACCATATGAGCTGAGACGCCAGATCGGGTACGTCATCCAGCAAACCGGCCTGTTCCCCCATCGCACCATCGCCCAAAATATCGGGACCGTGCCGAAATTACTCGGATGGGACCGGCACCGAATCACCGGACGGGTAGAAGAGCTGATCGACCTGGTCGGGCTGGATGCCAACATGGCCGATCGATATCCCGGAGAGCTCTCGGGGGGCCAACAGCAACGAGTCGGGGTGGCCAGAGCGCTGGCCGCCGACCCCCCGGTGCTTCTGATGGACGAGCCGTTCGGGGCCGTCGATCCCATCGTCCGCATGCGCTTGCAAGCCGAGTTACTCGATTTGCAGGCCCGGGTTCGCAAGACCATCGTGTTCGTCACTCACGACATCGACGAGGCCATCCAACTTGGCGACCGGGTGGCCATCCTCAACGTCGGAGGTGTACTCGAACAGATCGGATCCCCCGAAGACATCCTTCGAGAGCCTGCCAACGACTTCGTTGCCGAGTTCCTCGGCACCGACCGAGGCCTGAAGCGCCTATCCCTCATCAAGATCCATACGGTCGACCTCGATCCCGGACCGGTCGTAGTTCCGGGAACATCCCCTCAAGAAGCCCGGACCGTGGCCGCCCGCTATGACGTCGACTGGGTGGGAGTCGGAACGCCCGGGACGTTGGCCGGCTGGTTATACCTCACGGAAGTCGAACACCTCGGCCAGGTGCCCGAACGTGACCTCCGACCCTTTATCAGCCGGCTCACCACGTCGGCCACCCTCAAAGAGGCGCTCGATGCCATCGTCAGCACCCGGGCGAAGGTAGCGGCCGTGTTCGACGGCGACCATTACCTTGGCATGCTTACGGCCGGACGCATCAGCGCAGAAATCACACAATGATCCTGGCCCAACTAGAAGGCCAGCCCATGGTGCGGTGGGACTGGGTGGTCGATCACCTTGACGATATCTGGGCAGCCACCAAGGAGCATCTGGTGCTTACCGGGATCGCCCTTGGCGTGGGTCTGATCCTCTCGGTGGCCTTGTCACTCCTGGCACTTCGGTATCGAAGGACTTACACGCCGATCACCTGGATAACCGGCATTTTGTACACCATCCCGAGTCTGGCCCTCTTCTCGCTTCTCGTACCGATCACCGGTCTGTCGGTGCTGACTGCTGAAATTGGCCTCGTTGGTTACACCCTGCTGATCCTCATCCGCAACATCGTCGCAGGGATCGATGGTGTCGACCCGGCCATCAAAGAAGCCGCCATTGGTATGGGGTACACCCGACGGCGCATGCTGCTCCAGATCGAGGCTCCCCTTGCCCTACCGGTGATCATCGCCGGCATCAGAATCGCCTCGGTCACCACGATCGGTCTCGTTACGGTGGCCGCCCTCATCGGCAAGGGAGGCCTCGGCTTCTTCATCCTGCAGGGATTACGCCGCTTCTTCACCACCGAGATCGTGGTCGGAGCCGTGATGTCGATCGCCCTGGCGGTAGCGATCGATATCCTGCTGGTACTCGCCCAACATGCCCTCACCCCCTGGGTTCGAGCCAAGGCCACCGTTTGATGGAGTTTCTTGGCGACGTCCTCAACTTCTTTGCAGACGGATCCAACTGGGTCGGGAGCACCGGAATCCTCAATCGCACCCTCGAACATGTCGGCTTATCCGCCTTTTCCATGGTTATCGCCAGCCTCATCGCCATCCCGCCTGCCCTATACCTCGGCCACACCGGTCGGGGCGGTTTCTTCGCAGTCTCGATCGTCAACATCGGCCGAGCAGTGCCCTCCTTCGCCATCGTGGCCCTGGCGCTCCCGGTCAGCATCAAGCTGGGCCTTGGCCTCGGGTTCTGGCCGACTTTCCTTGCCCTGGTGGCTCTAGCCCTTCCTCCCATGTTCACCAACACCTACACCGGGGTGCGCGAGGTCGATCAAGGGACGGTAGAAGCAGCTTTGGGAATGGGCATGACCGGGTGGGAGGTCTTGAGCGGCATCGAAATGCCGCTGGCATCGCCGGTTATCCTGGCGGCGGTGAGGGTGGCAGCCGTACAAGTAGTCGCTACCGCCACACTGGGGGCTTTGGTGGCGTGGGGAGGCCTGGGCCGCTACATCATTGACGGCTTCTCTCAGGGGGACACCGTCGAGGTCTTTGTCGGTGGTGTGCTTGTCGCTCTTCTGGCCGTCGCTACCCAGTTGGTGTTCGGGTGGCTCGAACGACGGGCCGTTCCGAGCGGGTTACGAGGGACCAACGGTGCGGGTCGCGGCAGGGTCGAGCCGGTCCGCCAGGTCGCCTGAGGAATCTCACCGGTGTATAACAGACTGAAATCGTCGGCAAACCGAACACATTCCCCCGGATACGGGGCCGACCATCCGTTCCGAGTGTCGGATAAAGCGCCCGCTCGCTTAGTCTGACGTGCTCTTACCAAGGAAGGGAGAAACCCATGCGGGAAAAACACCGCAATCGCGTCGTTGGGGCGATGCTCGTGGCGCTGGCCTTAGTGCTCAGTGCCTGTGCGTCGGGTGATGACGCTGTCGACACGACTACCACGGTGGCAGTTGTCGATGAACCGGGCACCACGATCGAGATCGCCTCGTTCGCATTCGGCGAGAGTGAGATTCTCGGGGAAATCTACGCCCAGGCTTTAGAGGCCGGTGGCTACCCGGTCAACCACCAGGTGCAAGTCGGTCCCCGCGAGGTGCTGAAGCCGGCCCTGGAAAACGGCGAGGTGCATTTCGTGCCCGAATATGTTGGCAGTGGCCTCGAGGCAGGTTTCGGAATTGAACCGTCCGCGGACGCGGCCGCTACCCGCGAGCTCCTGATCGCGGCTTACCAACCAGCCGGCGTGGCCGTGCTCGATCTAGCGCCAGCCGAAGACAAGAACACGTTTGTTGTCACGAAAGCCCTGGCCGACGAACTCGGCCTGTCCAAGGTCTCAGATCTTTCGAAGGTCGAGAACTTTGTGCTGGGCGGACCGCCCGAATGCCC
>JAENVV010000020.1 GCA_016650365.1 Acidimicrobiia bacterium | reverse complement strand
GGTGCAGGCTGACGCGTGTCCGTCTGTCTGCCGAGATCTCACCCTATGTGGTTGACTTCGGTCGAAGTGCGTCCGCTGAGCGGCCGTCACGAGCGACGAGTGTGCTTACGATGCGCATAGTCGAACTTGGATGCACACTCGTTTGAGGAAACGGTGATTACGGGAGGCGGCCGATGCCTGCCCGGCGGCGCATGACTTCCATCACCGAGGCATTGTCGGCATCGCTCAGCCCGCCGGACTCGGCTTCTTCGAGTTCCTCGCGGACCTTCGTCTGTAGCTCAATCGAAGCGCCAAGTTCGTTGGCATGATCGCGGATGAGGCGGGCGTCCTTGTGGCTCTGGCGGACCCGGGACTTTGGCGGGTAGTAGTCGCCCCCGACCATGCGGCCACCCCAAATGTCCATGGCCTTCGAGTAGGCGGCGCTGTCTTTCAACACCTCGAGCACCGGAGCTAAATCCAGTCCGGCTTTTTCGGCCACCGCCAGACCCTCGGCAATGGCGACTCGATTGATCGACAAGATGTGGTTGACGACCAGCTTCGTACGGGATCCGGCTCCGACCGGGCCAACGTGATAGACGTTGCGACACATCGGTTGGAGTAGGCCCGAAATCGTCGATGCCACTTCGGGGGTAGCGCCGAGCATGAATATGATGTCTTTTTCGGCTGTCTGTGCAGCGTTGCCCGAGATGGTCGCGTCGGTGTAGGCGATCCCGGCGTCGGCCAGCTGCCGGGCGGCCTCAATCGAGTCGGCGGGGGCGCCGGTTGTGGTGTCAACGACGATCAAACCCTTGGCGGCAGCCCCGGCGATCTCCGGGATGATGTCGAGCATGATCGAGCTGTTCGGGAGCGAAAGTATCGCTACCGCGGCGGGCGCAATCGCATCGGCGACCGAGTCGGCAGCCATCCCACCTCGTTCGCCCAACTCGGCTCGTCGATCGGGCTCCGGGTCGTAACCAGTTACCGCGTGCCCGTCGTCGATCAGATGGCCGGCGATGGTCCCACCCATGAGACCGAGACCGATTACGGCGACCCGCATCAGAATCGGTAGAACATAGCGGGAGTCTCCACCATGATCTTGCGTCGCATCGTGTCGTCGGTGACCCACTCTCCAAACCCGTCGAGCAGATCACCATCGTTGGGATTCACGACGAACTTATTCGGATGTGGCCAGTCGGTACCCCACATGATCCGATCGGGAGCGGCTTCGATGAGTGCATGCGCCATCGGTGCGACATCGTCGTAGGGGGGGAGGTCGGTTTCACTCACCCGGTTGGCACCGGAGATCTTCATCCATGTGTTTCCCTGTCTCATGAGTTCAAGAAGCGCCTCGAATCCAGGGGCCGTGACTCCATCAACCGCTGGTTGGTAGGCGAAGTGTCCGATTGACATGGGGACCGTCACCGAAGCAAATATCGGCATGAGATCGATGATGTCCTTGCCGGGGAACAGGAATTCGATGTGCCATCCAAACGGGGCGATCCGCTCGCAGAGTTCAGGAATCTGGTCCATCTCCAGCGGCATCCCGCCTTTGTTGTCCGTATTCAGGCGCACGCCCCGCACGCCGGCCCGGTCGAGGTCGTCGATCTGCTCGTCGGTGATCTCCAACCCGGTCGCAATGATGGCCCTGGCCCGGCCAGGAGTTTCGGCATTGAGGGCATTCATGCCGTCCAGGATGGCCGAATTGTCAGTGGCATATACCGACGGTTGGGTGAACACAACCCGGTCGATCCCGAGTGTGGCATGAAGGTGTTTGAGGTCGTCGAGCGTTGAATCGGGCGGGTTGTAGCCCCGGTTGGCGGTCATCGGGTAGCGGCTCTCGAATACGTGCACGTGGGTATCGATGGCGCCGGCCGGGACCCGGAAGCCCGGGGGATGGGGGTTCCGATCGGGTGGAACACAGGCTCTTATCTCGTCGCTCACAGGCTTCCCTTTTGAAAAAGACTCCCCGGCAGGTGGCCCCGCGGCGAATCGTATATGATGCAATCTGTCTGCGGTAGTGTACCGAACCGTTGTTCGACCCGACTGGTGAGCAAGGTTTTTTGGCAGATATTGTGGATGGATGAGGGAGAGACATGAGAGCGCAGCGTTCCGACGGCCCGGTTATCGATATTCATTGCCACCGCGAGTGTGGTCCGGCGACCGAGATAATGAAGGCCGAAGAGGAGAAAGCCGGACGGGTTCGGCTCCAATACGGCAGTGAACTGACCCGTGACGTGAACCGTCGTCAGCTCGAGTTTCTCCGTCCCAAGATGGACTTTCTCGAAGAGCGTCTGAAAGACATGGACGCCATGGGCGTCGATATTCAGGCGGTGGCGGTGTCTGTTTATCAGTACTACTACTGGGCCGATGCGGAGGTTGGCGCGCGGATCACCCGCGTCATCAACGAAGAGCTGGCTGAAGACACCGCCCGCTTCCCTGACCGCTTTGCCCCGCTTGGAACGGTTCCGCTTCAGGAAACCGAAGCGGCGATCGCCGAACTCAACTACTGCGTCAACGAGTTGGGGTTCAAAGGTCTTGAGATCGGCACGTACGTCGACGGCAAGGAACTCGGAGATCCGAGTCTCGACTCGTTCTGGGCTGAGGTTGAGAGGCTCGGAGCGGTCATCGTGATCCACACCAACGGTCACAACAACAAGGACCGTCTGCAAACGCACAACTTTCTCAACATTCTTGGTCATGCGTTTGAAGCGACTCTTGCCGAAGCCCAGCTCATCTTCAATGGGGTCCTTGAGCGTTACCCGGATCTGAAGATCGTGGT
>JAENVV010000019.1 GCA_016650365.1 Acidimicrobiia bacterium | reverse complement strand
GGGTAGACGTGCGTTGGCTGTCCTCGATAAGGGCTCGTTCTCCCAGAATCGATCCGGGTCCCACTTCTGCCACGGCCTCACCGTCCACTTCGACGGTGAGAACCCCATCAAGCAATAGGAACAGTTCGCTTCCGGGATCACCCTGGTCGACCAACGTTTCACCTTGGGCGAGCTTGCGGACCTTCGGTTTCTTCCCTTCGCGCATGATCTGGGTTGATAGCTGCCGTCGACGACCCGGGGATCGACGGTGGATCCTCCCGCTACGACCTTTCGGAGTCCTGAAGCCAACTCGCCGGGGTCGGCTACCCGTTCCTTCAGAAGGTAGGCGCGGCCACTCGTCCCGGTTTCAAAAAGACTCAGGGCATAGCGGGGTTCGACGTATTGGCTGAGAACAACCACACCAATGGTTGGGTGAGTGTCGCGAATCTGGTTGGCAGCGCGGATACCTTCGTCGGTCTGCGAGGGGGGCATTCGGATATCCGTGATAACCGCATCGGGTTCGTTCGTATCGACCGCGGCGATCAGGCCGTCGTAGTCCGCGCAAACACGATGTCTTCGTCGAGTGCCAGAACGGATCGGATGCCCTCTCGCATGAGAAGACTGTCCTCGGCGATTACGACCTTCAGTGTCATGATCGGGAGACTAACGACCAGGACCAGAACCTGTGTGTCTAGCTGGGGAGCGGTTCCGGCCGGGAAACGCCGGGTTTGGGCGTTTCCTCACTGAAACCCGAATTGTGGAGGTTCGCATAGTCGCCGTCCAGGGCCATGAGTTCGGCATGATTGCCACGTTCGACGATCTGGCCTTCCTCCATCACCAGGATGAGGTCTGCATCACGGATGGTTGACAGGCGGTGGGCAATGACGAAGCTGGTCCGGTCCGACCGGAGGGCCGTCATGGCGTGCTGGAGCAGCACCTCGGTGCGGGTGTCGACTGAACTGGTGGCTTCGTCAAGGATCAACAACGCCGGCTGGGCAAGGAACGCCCTTGCAATGGTGATGAGCTGCTTCTCGCCCGCGCTGATGTTGGTCCCTTCGTCGTCGATGACTGTGTCGTACCCATCGGGCAGGCTGTGAACGAAGCGGTCGACGTAGGTGGCGGTGGCTGCTTCGAGAATCTCGTCGTCGGTGGCTTCCGGTCGACCGTAGGCGATGTTGTCCCGGATGGTCCCTTTGAACAGCCAGGTGTCTTGGAGAACCATGCCGATCTGTGATCGCACGTCGGCTCTGGACAGTGTGGCGGTGTCGATCCCGTCGAGGGTGATTCGCCCGGCGTCAAGTTCATAGAAACGCATGATCAGGTTGACCAGGGTTGTCTTGCCTGCGCCGGTCGGTCCGACGATCGCCACGGTCTGGCCGGGCTCGACGGTCATGGAGAGATCTTCGATGAGAGGTTGATCATCTTCGTATCGGAATGACACGTTTTCGAACACGACCCGTCCGTGCGGATTTTTCAGCTGACGCGGCTCGAGGTCGTCAAGTTCTTCCTCATCGGCGTCGAGTAGCTCGAACACTCGCTCGGCCGATGCGACCCCCGATTGCAGGAGATTGACCATTGAGGCAGCTTGTGTCACGGGCTGGGTGAACTGACGTGAATACTGAATAAACGCCTGCACGTCGCCAAGGCTCATCGTGCCACTAGCTACCCGCAGGCCACCCAGCACCGCAATGATGACGTAGTTGAGGTTCCCGACAAACATCATGATCGGCATGATCAAGCCCGACAGGAATTGGGCTCCGAAGCTGGCCTTGTACAGCTCCTCGTTCTCGACCTCGAATGTTTCTTGCACCTCGCGCTGTCTCCCGAACACCTTGACGAGGGCGTGTCCGCTGAAGGCTTCTTCGATCTGCGAGTTCAGCGTTCCGGTCCGCCGCCATTGAGTTACGAATTGTTTCTGGGATTTCCGCATGACGAGGCCGGCGATGAGCATGGTCACTGGGATGGTGATGAGGGCGACTAGCGCCAGGGTGGGGGAGATCCAGAGCATCATCGCCACGACGAACCCGATCGTCAGCAGTGATGTGACCAGCTGGCTCATCGTTTGCTGCAAGCTCTGAGAAACGTTGTCGATGTCGTTCGTGACACGGCTGAGAAGCTCACCGCGGGGCTGGCGGTCAAAGTAGCGGAGCGGGAGTCGGTTCAGCTTGTCCTCGACGTCGGAGCGCAGCTGATACACGGTTTTCTGCACGACGTCATTCAGAAGGTAGCCCTGCAGGAACGAGAGCAACGATGACCCCACGTACAGGACGAGCACGATCAGCAGAATTCTCCCGACGGCCGTGAAATCGATCCCCTGACCTGGTATCAGATCAACGCCAGTGAGAAGGTCGGCGATCTGGTTTTGCCCCTGGGCGCGGGCGGCCTCGATGGCCTGGACCTTCGTGAGGTTGGCCGGGAGTTGGCGGCCGATGACGCCTGCAAAGATGAGGTCGGTTGCCTTTCCGAGGACGCGGGGTCCGAATGCGGCCAGCGCCACGCTGGAGACGGCCGCGATAAATACGGCGATGACCTTGAATCGTTGTGGTGCCAGGAGGTTGAGCAGCCGTTTGCCGGATTCTTTGAAACTGTTCGCTTTCTGGGCGATCATCTGGCCGCCCATGCCGCGGCCAGGGCCGCCTTCGCTCTTGATACGTTCGGTCGTTTGCATTCTTCGATTGCTCATGCGCTTGCCTCAGCCATCAACTGCGATTCAACGATTTCCACGTACGTCGGGCACGTCTCAAGCAGGGATGTGTGGGTTCCGAGACCGACCACCTTTCCGTCCTCGAGGACAATGATTTGGTCGGCATCGGCGATGGTCGAGACTCGCTGTGCCACGATGACGACGGTGGCCTCGGCCGTGACCGGTTTCAGGGCTCGCCTAAGTCTGGCGTCCGTCGCCAGGTCAAGAGCCGAGAATGAGTCGTCAAAAATGTAGATTTCGGGTTGGCGGATGAGTGCCCGGGCGATTGCCAACCGTTGGCGTTGTCCGCCCGATACGTTGGTGCCCCCCTGGGCGATCGGGGCTTCGAGGCCCTCCGGCATCGCTTCGACGAAGTCTCTCGCTTGAGCGATTTCAAGGGCCGCCCACATCTCGTCTTCTGTCGCGTCGGGCTTTCCGTACCGAAGATTGGAGGCGATGGTGCCTGTGAACAGATAAGGAGCCTGAGGAACCAGTCCGATTTTGGACCAAAGGAAATCCGGATCAAGCGAACGCACATTGATGCCGTCAATGGCGACCACCCCGTCCGTGGCATCAAACAACCGGGGAAGAAGACTGATCAGGGTGCTCTTGCCGGCACCGGTCGATCCGATTATCGCGGTGGTTTGGCCCGGCTTGGCTGTGAAGCTGACGTCGCACAGGACCGGGTGGGTGGCTCCCGGGTACTGGAAACTGATGTCACTCAGCTGAAGCTCGCCATGCTTGGCTACTTCGGTGACCCCATGTTCGGGAGGGACCACCGAAGATTCGGTTTCGAGTACTTCGCCAATCCGGTCGGCACTCACCGAGGCTCGAGGCACCATGATGAAGGTGAAGGTCGCCATCATGACCGACATGAGGATCTGTATGAGATAGGTCAGGTAGGCGGTCAGAGATCCGATCTGCATGGCACCGGCATCGATCCGTTGGCCACCGAACCACAGGACTGCCACGGTTGCCGCGTTGAGAACCACCATGACGATCGGGAACATGGCAGCCATCCAGCGACCGACGGTGATGGATACATCGGTGAGCTCGCTGTTCGCTTCCGCGAAACGAGAAGTTTCGAACGGTTCGCGGACGAAGGCTCGTAGCACCCGGATGCCGGTCAGCTGTTCGCGCAAGACCCGGTTGACGGTGTCGATACGTTTCTGCATCTTTCGATACGCAGGGATCATGCGAGAGATGATCACCCCGACTGCCGCTGCCAATAAGGGAACCGCCACGGCCACCAGCCAGGACAACCCGACGTCTTCGCGCAACGCCATGATGATTCCCCCAACCATCATGATTGGGGCTTGGACCATGAGTGTGAAGCTCATCATCACCAGCATCTGGACCTGTTGGACGTCGTTCGTGTTGCGGGTTATCAACGACGGTGCGCCAAACCCGGCGACTTCCCGACTGGAGAACTCGCTCACCTTCCGGAAGATCGAACTTCGAAGATCTCGCCCGAAGGCCATGGCGGTTCGGGAACCGAAGTAGACGCCGGTGATCGAACAAGCCACCTGAAGAAGAGAAACGGCAAGCATCACGGCGCCGATACGGAGGATGTAGTTGGTATCTCCCTTGACGACGCCGTTGTCGATGATGTCGGCGTTCAGGCTCGGCAACGAGAGCGATGCAATCGTAGCCACGAGCTGAAACGCCACGATGATCGTGATCGGCTGCTTGTACGCGGCAAGATGGCTTTTGAGGATCTTGACAAGCATCAGGACATCGAACTTTCGGGAGTGAGGATTCCGCTTGAAAGGACGGAGACAACCTCGTCGATCGTGAGCCTTTCGCCGGGGTCCATCCATGGGTTGGCGCTGGCGAAAATGAGACCGCGGAAAGCGGCGGCCGCTCTGGCGGGAGTGACGAGTAGTTGATCGGTGTGGCGCTCGAACAATTCGGCGACGGCAACCGAGATTGCCGTGTTGGCTTGAGTGACGAATCCATGGGCAGCCGCGCGTCGACCATTCGACGGGTCGGGCATCGACCGTAACACTTCGGCGAGAGCGCTCACGCGCTCAAATCGTCCGAGGAGGATTGTGCCGGCTGCGGTGAGTTGTCCCTGGAGCGACTGGTCAGGGTCGATGCTCTCGATGGCAGAACGGACCGAATCTGGATCCATTGTGATCTTTACCGCCTCGAAGATCAGAGAAGCCTTGTCGGGGAATACCCGGAAGATGGTCCCCTCGGCGATGTCGGCCGCTTGGGCCATGTCGGCGGTCGTCACCGAAGCGCCCCGTTCGACGAGCAGCGGGATAACCGCCTCAAGGATGGCGCATCGTCTGGCGTCGGGCGTCAGAGGCTTGGCGCGTCGTTGTTTCGTATTCATGGGGGTCACTCTAACTGAGTGAGCGCTCACTCACAAAACCAATGTTCCCGGAAAACCACCACTCTGAACCCTGGCCCGGTGAACGTTTCAGTACCAAGGCCTTTGATGTCGAGACCTCATATATCCGCAGATTCAAGCTGGTTGCGCGGGTCGAGCCGCCGCAGCGGGTGGTTGGAGTGTCACCGATTCCATGGTCGAAAACCTCAGCTAATTCCTAACGAATCCATAACCCGTCCACAGGCCGGCGGGTCCGTCAGGTCCCCGTGGTGCGATACTGGGACCTGTGGAACCGCAAGCGAGCGCTCCCGGATGGCCCGGTATTCCGGCAACATGGACATCAAGCGCCAAATCTGGTGTCGGTTGCGCACTACCCGGTACGAGTCGGGTGTGGTTCTCTCTTAGCCATGGAATAGTCAACGAGATCTATTACCCGCGGGTTGACCATGCCTGCACCCGCGATTTTGGCCTGATCCTGTCGACGGACGGCGGTGGCGTCTGGGAGGAGAAGCGGGTCGCCGAAACCGAGACGCGGCACATCGCCCCGCGGGTTCCTGGCTTTGTTACGTCGAGCACATTGCCACTCGGGCATGTAATTGAAAGGCGGGTCATCACCGACTCGCAGCGAGATGCCTTACTCCAGCATGTGAGGCTTGCCGCCCCTGATGGTCTCCTCTCGGGGCTTCACCTGACCGTGCTTCTGGCTCCCCATCTGGTCAATCGAGGGGCCGGCAACACGGCCTGGCTGGGTGAGTACAAAGGCATGCCCATGTTGTTCGCCGAAGGCTCCGGGGTCAGCTTGGCCTTGGCCTGTGATGTTCCGTTTCTATCTCGTTCGGTCGGGTTTGTTGGCGTGTCGGACGGATGGCAGGACGTTCACGATCATGGGCGCCTGACGTGGGAATACACCATGGCCAAGAATGGCAATGTGGCGTTGGCTGCCGAACTCGACCTATCGGCCGCCACCGAGTTCACGATGGCCATCGGGTTCGGGGCCGGTTGGGCCGAGGCGGCTCACGAAGCCCGGGCTTCGCTCCTCGCCGGGTTCGACTACGCCGAGCACCAATACGTGGAGGGATGGCAAGCGTGGTCGTCATCGCTTCTTGATCTGCACGATGAATTTGCCGCAGAGTCGGCAACGGTGGTCAGGGTGCACGAATCGCAGTCTTTTCCTGGCGGCATCATTGCCTCGTTGTCGACTGGACCACCGATGCATGGGCAACGACCAAAGAGACGCCCACGGAGGACACGACGCTGGGGATCCATGTTGCCGATCTCGATACCGCAGCTCTGGCGGTGGGATCGAACGTGGTGTTCACGTTTCACTATGTCGATGGTTCATGGGCCGGCGAGAACTACCGCGTTGAAGTAATAGAGGGAGCGGCCGGAGTCGACCGCACCATGATCGTGAGGCAGCCATGACAGGAAAACAAGCAAAATCCGACGCGCTGGTTTGGTTCGGATGCACCGGCGACCTTGGCCTAAAGATGACCTTCCCTGCGCTATTTCGAATGGAACGTCGGGGGATGCTCGATATACCCATTGTCGGAGTGGCTTCGTCGCAGTGGACGCACGACGACCTCGTGCAACGTGCGAGAGAGTCTGTTGAGCAATTCGGTGGTGGATTGCATGACGATCGGGACGAGGCGGCCTTCGATCGATTGGCCGCCCGGCTGGCCTACGTCGACGGGGATTACGGTGATGACGCCACGTTTGTGCAAGTCGCCAAGCTGCTGGACGCCTCGAAGGCGATCCGGCCGGCTCATTATCTTGCCATCCCGCCTGGCTTGTTCCAGACAGTGATTACCGCTTTGGGCCGAGCCGGGTTGGCCGACGATGGGCGGGTGATCGTGGAGAAGCCGTTCGGGAGGGACCTTGATTCGGCTCAAGAGTTGAGTCGGGTAGTCCACACGGTGTTTCCTGAAGAGCGGGTCTTTCGGATCGATCACTATCTCGGCAAGGAATCGGTTCTTGGCATTATGTATGCCCGTTTTGCCAACTCGATGTTGGAGCCCTTTTGGAATCGCGACATGATCGATAGTGTGCAGATCACGATGGCAGAGGACTTTGGCGTTGCCGGTCGCGGGAAGTTCTATGAAGGCGTCGGAGCGCTGCGTGATGTGGTTCAGAACCATGTGCTCCAAATTGTGACCCTGTTGGCGATGGAACCTCCGGTCGATATCGAGGCTGGATCGGTTCGTGCCGAGGCAGACAAGGTTCTCCGGGCTATCGATCCGCTGACATCGGGTGACCTGGTGCGTGGCCAGTTTGATGGCTACCGATCAGAAGCAGGAGTGGCCGCCGACTCAGACGTCGAAACGTTTGCGGCTCTTCGTTTCGAGATCGACAACTGGCGCTGGGGCGGCGTACCCTGGTTCGTCCGGGCAGGCAAGAATCTTCCGGTGCGTGCCACCGAAGCCCGCATCCGGTTGCGAAAGCCGCCGGCCAAGATCTTCCCTGGCGATCATGTCCCAAGCGGTGGATCCGACTACGTGCGTGTCCGGGTCACCCCCGACGGCCAGCTTGCTTTGGGCCTCCGCACCAAGGAACCGGGACCCGAGTTCGTAGGGGAGATGGGCGAGTTGCTG
>JAENVV010000018.1 GCA_016650365.1 Acidimicrobiia bacterium | reverse complement strand
TATTTGGAGTCCGGTGGCTGCCGGCCCCGGCGAGGTTTGATGATGAACCCCATGGCCGAGCTGAGGATTGCCACGGCGGCTCCCCACAGCACGAGGCGCGGAGCTGCGATCAGCACCACGGCCAGTACAACTATGCCTACCCATACGGCCCGAGGCACTTGCCTGGCGTTGGGGAGGACCAGCCAGACTGCACCCAGGACGATGCTGGACCGGATAAAAACGCCGCCGAGGTTCTCGTCACCCGCCGGCAAAGACATCAAGACCACTCCCAAAACGAATAGGACCAGACTGAAGATCCCCAGCGCCGGGCGATTCATGTCAGCCTCTTACGACGCGGCACTGATCGCATACGACAGCAACCGTTCATACTGCGGCAGGCAAGCACGGTACAGATCCAGCAAATCATCTGGCACCTCGGTTCGGATAGGACGCGGCGCCCCGAAGCCGGTCGTCGCATGGACGCTGGTGTACCAGTGTTTTGCCCACACCCCGTCTTCCGGTTTCGGCCCCAACGGCCATTCGAGCATGTGAGGATCCCATTCAAGATCCAGCTTCTCACAAAGGATCCGCAACACCCCCTCAGGGTCAGCCAGCACCGACGGGGCCACCACGACCACCGGCTCCTGTCCATGGTCGATCAACCAATCCAGGATGGCAGTCTGGTACTCATAGCCGGTATCTCGCAGCGTCGGAGCGCCGGTCATCCCGGCTTCAAGCGACACCAACTGATCAGCCGGGGGCCGGCACAAGATGAAGTTCTGAAGTCCGCCAAGAAGCTCAAGACCGAGGCCGTCCGTGTGGTGGGCCATATTCTTGAAGAACCGGACCTCGTCGACGGTTTCAGCGTGCATATCGGAGATCACAGAGTCGGCGTCGCAGTCCATGGTGGCGACGACTTCCTGCACCCCGGGGTGCGCTACCCCCGCGACTCTGGTCAGGTAGCTCCCGTACAGCGGCTCGTCATACACGCGAGTGTCAGAGCGCTGTCGGAACGAATACATCATGGCCGTAGAAATGTTGCGAGGCCCGGACCACATTGAAATCTTGCGGGTCACCGGTCACCACCGGCGCGGCTACCACGCTTAGCTACGTCGGCGGCCACGGCCGACTCATACAATTCGGAAATGTTGGCTGTAATGGGACCGATCCTGCCATCAGCGAACTCATGGCCATCAACCGACCGTACCGGGGTAAGCCCCCCGAAGGTCCCGGTCACAAATGCTTCGTCCGCACCGTGAACGAGGTCAAGATCGAAATCGGCGACGTGAATCGGTATGCCTGCGTTCTGGCACACCTCGATAACAACGCCGCGGGTTATGCCGGGCAGGCAGTACTCCCCCGTCGAAGTCCACACCTGGCCGTCGGCAACGGTAAAAAAGTTCGTAGCGTTACAGGTTGCCACATGGCCGTTTACGTCGAGCATGAGCGCTTCGTCACACCCTGCGTCGACGGCCTCAATCAGTGCCATCACCTCGTGCAGCTTCGAATGACAGTTGATCCGCTGATCAAGCGTGTTGGGAGGGGGACGCCGAACCGACGCAGTAAACAGACTGACCCCTGAGCGCGCCACAGACGGATCGGCTCGTTTGTACTCGGGAATGATGACCACAGTCGGGCCAGCCACCAGATTGGACGGATGTTGCGAGGGAGTCTTCTTCCTGCCTCGTGACACCATCAGCCGAACATGGACCCCATCGGTCATGCCGTTGCGGGCGAGCACGGAGTACAGCAGATCGCTCATGCCCTGGCGGTCCATTCCCAACCCTATGCCGGTCCGCTCAGATGCCGAAAATAGGCGATCGAGATGACGATCGAGAAACGCCAATTGCCCGTGGTGGAGACGAATACCTTCCCAAATTCCGTCGCCGACGAGGAACGCCGAGTCAAAGACCGAGATCTTGGCCTCATGTCGACGGGCGTACTCACCGTCGACGTAGATCAGAATATCTTCGTTTCGCTCGTCCGCGATCGCCTGGTGGGTGGATGGCATGACGGCACGCTAGCGCGATGCGTGGTCCCGGGCGTTCGCCCACCCCCGATATCTCAGCTACATTCCTGACAACCCGGTGGCAATGACTGCGAAGACGGTCATGGCCGCCATGGGCGTGGCGATCAGGACTTTCCTCACGGTACCGAGAGCAGGCGCACCTTCTCTGGCCGGCGCAAACACCACCGAGAACGCCCACGCTTCGATCGCCAACATCGGGGCGTACCAGGCAACCGCAATGACAGCTTCGATCGTGCTCATCCCTGCATCCTCAAGGATGGTCGTTTGCACAACCGGGATCTGAACGCCGATGGCTACCACGCCA
The DNA here is from genome assembly GCA_016650365.1 of Acidimicrobiia bacterium. Classification (NCBI taxonomy): domain Bacteria; kingdom Bacillati; phylum Actinomycetota; class Acidimicrobiia; species Acidimicrobiia bacterium. Next base: position 17,515 of record JAENVV010000018.1, on the reverse strand, counting down.
AGCAGACCTCGAAGCCAACCAGGGCGAGGTCGCCCAATCGCGACCCCACCAAGGACAACGGATGGCCACATAACCGCCCCGGCGCCGCCCAACAACATCAACGACAGGATCGATAGCCGCCACCATCCCGCTCCCCGTGCTTGACGGCGTTTCCAGGCGAAACCCAGGGTGGCACCGGCAAGGATGCACACCCCCAGAATGAACCCGGTCCCACTCCAACTGAACTCGGGACTGGCTGAGATGAAGCGCATCCATACTCGCAGAATGCCACCCCAGACCAGACCGATGGCCGCGCCGGCCACAACGGGCCGGCGCGTGACCATGGCGACCATCAGAATTCAAGCGGGATGCAGGCCAACCTGGCGCCGGCCGTCCCGTCATCGTCCGTCGGGTCGTGATGAATGACGATCGAGTGGGCGTCACCCGGAGCGATCTCAAATGGGACGATCGCCGTGGCGTGGCCTGTCCCACCGTTGGAAATGGTGAAATCAAGCCAGACCTCAGTTTCTGACGAAACTGCCGCTCCCGCCACCCGGTAATGACCGAGCGCGGCTGCACCGTTGCCGGCGACACACGACCCCACATGAACGTGTGCGCCCAATCGGCGTCCTTCCTCGGCGCGGTCGAGATCCTTCACGTTGAGAACGACAACGGTTTGGCCGCCGCGGACCGTTGCCGAAGCAACCGCCCAGGCGCCATCGGTTGGGTCGGCCGTCACGACGCTGACGTCCGACAATGACGCTTTCGAGAAAATACGATTTCCTGCCGCCGTCGAAAGCAACCCGAGTGCGAGTATTGCCACCATGACCATCGATCGATGGGTTTTCATTGGACCCTCCTTGTTTCTTTTGATCCGTCACTCCACAGACGGAGTACAAGGTGGAGTCGGGTGACAGCCGGAACATCTTTTTTTGGATGTCACCCGTGGCGCACCATCCAAACGTCGGTAACAATGATGGTATTGGATCTGCGCGTCCCTCACAGGATATTTCGTTCGGTGGTCGACACCCCATTGGCGGGCGCCAACGAACTGGCCGACCTCAGCACGATACTTGGCCAACTGTTCTCAGAGGAAGCCACCAATCTTGTCCGGTTGGCCCGGTTCTTTGTTGACGACCGGACCGCCGCCGAAGACCTCGTCCAGGAAGCCTTCATCCGCTTGTCGAGATCGGCTCACCGCGTGCAAGAGCAAGACAAGATCAAACCATATCTCCGATCAATCGTATTGAACCTGGCCAGAGATCACAACCGCCGGGGTCTGATGTCTCTCCGCCACCGGCCACCCGCCGATCCGGAACCTCCCGGCCTCGACGATCATGTCGCAGCCGATGACGACCGACGGATCGTCGTTGCCGCCTTGCGACAAATAGCCCCGGGCCAGCGCAATGTGCTGGTTCTCCGGTATTACATGGAACTCTCCGTTGCGGAGACCGCCGCAACCCTCGGCGTTTCGGTCAACACGGTGAAGACCCAACAGCAACGTGGCCTGGCTTCTTTGGCGCAGCTATTGGAGGGCGAACATGACGACGCTTGAGCAGCGCCTGCACGACGCCCTGATGGCCAATGCCATCGCGACTCAACCGGCCCCTGACCTGTTCGCCAGAGTCCGCGGGTCGATCGCCGATGACCGGTTACGCCGCAGCCGCCTTCGGGCCCGCATCGGGGTGATCGCGTTGCTGACGACAGCATTCATGTCGATCGTATATGGAACATCAACCTATGAACAAGGGAGACTGCTTATGAACTGGTGGGTACTCGAAGCGATCACTACCGTCGTGCTCATTGGGCTTGCCCTGTGGCTTGGGCCATTCATCAAACGTTTCGGTCGGGCGTACGCCGCCGATGTGTTCAGGGCCAATCCGGCCACCGGTAAGAGCTTCATCCTGCTGGCAGATATCGTCTACTACCTGATCTTCGGTGCCTACATCTTGTTCTCGCTTCGATTCCAACAGGAGAAAGATTGGACCGACACCGTGGGACCGGCGCAACTGCAATGGGAGGTCGCCCGTCTGGGAGGCATTCTCCTCATCATCGGTATTCTGCACGGAGCCAATATCATCCTCATGCCGGTCATCGGTCGGTTGTTCTCCTTGAACCGACGACTTGACGCCGAACAGGTTTCCTCCGGCGATGAGTAGCGACCGGGTCGGTTGGGAGGGGTGGGCCGTTGCGTTTATCGCAATCGTCGCTACACCGGTCGGGCTCTTGTTCTTGCCCATCCTGGGCGGATTCGGCGGTACTTCACACTCTCGCTACCCGCCGATGGATGCGCCGCCTTCTCCGATCAACCCGTTGCGACTTACGGTCGGACTTGTGATAGCCCTGGTCCTCGTTGTAGCCGCCTCGTGGCTGATTCGCCGAACCGACTGGGAGTCGCCGTCTCAGTGAATCGCCCGGTAGCCGAGCCGTTTGTCAATAACGTTATGTAATAGCTGCCCTGCCCGATACCGGGCAAGGTTCTCGAGAAATAGGGCAGATACTCGCTCGGCGTAGTCGTCGAGGTCGCCTGCATGGTGCGGCGTGATGATGACGCTGTCCATCTGCCACAGGGGCGAATCGGAAGGCAGTGGCTCGATCTCGAATACGTCAAGACCTGCTCCCGCCAGTTCACCGGCGTACAAGGCAGCGGCCAGGGCGGCCTCGTCAAGGCTCGCACCCCGACCGACGTTGATGAGCGTCGCCCGCGAAGGGAGTTCTGCGAGGACGGCCGCGTCAATCAGTTGTCTCGTGGATGGTGTCAGCGGAGCCGCGACAACTAACCAGTCGGTTCGGGACAGGTCCCGGTCCCCCCATGCGGTCACGCTTCCGAACTCCTCGTCGAATCTCGTCGAAGTGGCGACGAGAGTGGTGTCGACCCCGACTGCGAGGAGTAGTCGGGCGATGGCTCGTCCGATGCCGCCGGCACCCAGCACCACCGCCGTGGTGCCGCGGACCGGCCTGACAGTTTGGTACTGCCAGGTCGATGTCTGTTGGTTACGGACCGCATCCGGTAGCCGTTTGGCGTGAGCCAACATCAACGCCAGAACGTGTTCGGAGATCGCATCGTCGTAGATCCCGCCGGCGTTTGTGACGAGCACGTCGGAGTTCACAAGGTCCGGAAAGAGCAACGCGTCGACGCCGGCACCCGCCCACTGAATCCATCGAAGGTCACGGGCAGCATCCCAGACCTGAGGCAGCATCTTGCCCTTGAAGTCGAAGCCGAACAACACATCGGCACCTTCCAATGCGCTACCGAGCTCCTCGACCGAGTTGGCGAATCGAACCTCGACAGCCGGACTCAGTGCGGCCAGCGCAGCAACATCCCCGCGGAATTCGCCAGCCTGGACAACCACCGTCACTTCAGCCATGTGAGCAGCCTAAACGCGCCACTCCAAGGGCTTCGATCGGCGAGTTCCGCACAGGGCGTTGGTGAACCGTCCATCGCCGCCCCTTACGCAGTAGGATCGGCATCGGGACGAATTCGGTCCGATGCCGCCGATCGGCGGCATTGACCAAGATACGAGACGAAGTACCCCGATACGCACTCAGCGACGACGAGGGAGTCATCGATGGCGAACATTCTCCGATCAGCTTTGGTTCAAACCGAATGGACCGGCGACAAAGAGACAATGCTCAAGAAGAATATGGACTACGCCCGTGAAGCCGCTAACGACGGTGCGCGCATCATGTGCTTTCAGGAACTTTTTGATGCCCCCTATTTCTGCCAGGTGCAAAGCGACGAACACCTGGCCACGGCCGAACCCATCCCTGACGGTCCAACCATGGCTGCCATGACGGCTCTCGCCAAGGAAACGGAAATGGTTCTCGTCATTCCGATGTTCGAGAAAGAAGACGATGGGTTCTACTACAACACTGCGGCGGTCATCGAGGCGGACGGCACGTACCTTGGCAAATACCGCAAGACCCATATCCCCCACGTGAAGGGGTTCTTCGAGAAGTACTACTTCCGCCCCGGGAACATGGGTTACCCGACGTTCGATACCAGCGTCGGCCGGATTGGCGTGTACATCTGTTACGACCGTCATTTCCCTGAGGGTTGGCGAGCTCTGGGCCTCAATGGCGCCAAGCTCGTGTACAACCCGTCGGCAACCAGTCGGGGCCTTTCGATGTACTTGTGGAATCTTGAGCAGCCCGCAGCTGCTGTGGCGAATGAGTACTTCATCGGAGCTATCAACCGGGTCGGTCAGGAGGAGTACGGCGACAACGACTTCTACGGATCGTCCTACTTCGTCAACCCGCGGGGCCAGATCGTCGGAGAAGCGGCGTCCGACACCGAAGAAGAACTCGTGGTCAGGGATCTTGACATGGACATGGTCGATGAGGTACGTCAGCAATGGGCGTTCTTCCGGGATCGTCGACCGGACGCGTACGGCGATTTGGTCGCTCCCTGAATGACGCTCGACGAAGCAACCGTCAATGGATGGCTGAAACGGTACATCGAAGCCTGGCGGACCAACTCCCCCGACGAGATCAGGTCGTTGTTTACCAATTATGCGACGTATCGATATCAACCCGGGGGCGACCCACTGGTTGGAGCCGAAGCCATCCTGGCTGATTGGCTGAAGAACCCGGACGAACCTGGGTCATGGGAAGCGTCGTACCAGTGCGACATGATCTCAGGAGACCGGGCCATAGCCATCGGGAAAACCACCTACGCGGGCGGCGGCATGTACTCGAATCTGTTCCAACTTCGATTTGAAAGCGGACGGTGCTCCGAGTTCGTTGACTGGTACATGGACGAATCAACGGCCGACGCCGACCCAACTGCCCCGTAACTCATCGAAAGGCACACCATGGGTACTCACAACGAACTCCTGGCAAGGCACCGCCAGGTCCTGCCGTCTTGGATGGCGCTCTACTACGACGAGCCCATCTCGTTGGTCAATGGCCTCGGCCGGCGGGTAACCGACGCCGAGGGAGTTGAGTACCTCGACTTTTTCGGCGGGATCCTTACGACCATGACCGGTTACAACGTCCCCGAGGTGGTCGCCGCCATCAAAGCGCAGGCGGAAAAGATGCTCCACAGCTCTACGTTGTACCTCATCGAGTCACAGATCGAGTTGGCGGAAAAGATCGCCAATCTGTCAGGAATCCCCGACGCCAAAGTCTTCTTCACCAACTCCGGGACCGAAGCCAATGACGCCGCCCTCATGCTCGCCACGCAATATCGTCGGTCCAACCAGGTCCTCGCCATGCGCAACAGCTATCACGGGAAATCTCATTCGACCGTGGCCATCACCGGCCAGTCTGCCTGGTCGGCGACCGCTCTTTCCCCGTTCCAGGTCACGTATATCCAGTCGGGATACAAGCTCAGGAGTCCGTTCCGCGATCTTGCCGATGACAAATTCATAGCCGCCTGCGTTGACGACCTCCGCGACATGCTCAATATCGCCACCGCCGGTGATGTCGCCTGTCTGATCGCCGAACCAATCCAGGGAGTGGGCGGATTTGCCACCCCACCGGACGGGTTCTTCGGGGCTTTCAAGTCCGTGCTTGACGAGCACGGGATCCTCTTCATCTCTGATGAGGTCCAAACGGGATGGGGACGCACCGGGGAGCATTTCTGGGGCTATGAAGCGCACGGAATGGTCCCCGACATACTGACCTTCGCCAAAGGTCTTGGCAATGGACTCGCCATTGCCGGGGTGGTGGCGCGAACCGAAGTCATGGACTGTCTTGAGGCAAACTCCATCTCCACGTTCGGCGGTAACCCGCTTTCGACCGCCGGAGCCCTGGCCAATCTGAACTACCTCATCGATCACGACCTTCAGACGAATGCGTACAAAATCGGTCAACAACTCAAAGACGGCATTCACCACATCGCCGATGCAGTACCCGGGATTATCGAAGTGCGCGGCAAAGGTCTCATGCTTGGCGTCGAATTCGGCGTCGGAGGTGAGTTGGAACCAGATCCGGCCACGACCAAAGCCGTCATGGAGGAAGCGAAGCGCCAGGGCTTGCTCATTGGTAAGGGAGGACTCCACGGAAATGTGCTGCGGATTGCCCCTGCCCTGACGTTGACCTCCGAGGAGGCTCAAGAAGGACTCGAGAAGTTGGAAGCGGCCATCGTCACGGCCATCACCTAGTACGAGAGGAACCGAGAGATGGTTACAACACTTATCAGCGGCGGCACCGTCGTCACTGCCACTGAAATCATGGACGCCGATGTTCTCATTGACGGCACGAAGGTCGTTGGTCTCTTCGCCCGCGGTGGCACCCTGCCCGAACTGGTTGTGGATCGGGTGGTTGACGCGTCTGGCAAATATGTGTTCCCTGGCGGCGTGGATGTCCACACGCACATGGAGCTACCTTTCGGCGGAACGTTTGCGTCGGACAGTTTCGAGTCCGGTTCGAGGGCGGCGGCCTGGGGCGGCACCACGACCATGATCGACTTTGCGGTTCAGACCATTGGCGAGTCGATGATGGCCGGCTACGAGGCGTGGATGGACAAGGCTGCCAACAATTGCGCTATCGACTACGGATTCCACATGATCGTCTCGGACGTCAACCAGCAAACTCTCAAAGAGATGGACATCCTCATGGGTGAGGGCGTGACAAGCTTCAAGCTCTTCATGGCCTACCCGGGGGTCCTGTACTCAACCGATGGCCAGATCTTCATGGCGATGCAAAAGGCGGCCGAGAACGGCTCGACCATCATGATGCACGCTGAAAACGGCATCGTGATCGACGTGTTACGTGAACAAGCACTCGAACGGGGCCAAACGGATCCGATCTATCACAGCCTGACCAGGCCCCCGGTTACCGAATCGGAGGCGACCCATCGGGCGATCGCCTACGCCGAATTGAGTGGCGCCCCCCTCTACGTGGTCCATATGTCCGCAAAAGAAGCCCTCGACGAAATCGCCATCGCCCGCAATCGGGGTAGCAATATCTTCGCCGAGACCTGCCCGCAGTACTTGTTCCTTGGCTGGAACAACCTGCAGGAACCAGGCTTTGAAGGCGCCAAGTATGTCTGTTCAACTCCGGTTCGCGATTGGGAACAGGGCCATCAGGACGCGTTGTGGCGTGGACTGGCCACCAACGATCTTCAGGTTGTGTCGACCGATCACTGCCCGTTCTGCATGAACGACCATCCGGTCCTCGGCACCCAGAAACGCCTCGGCGAAGGCGACTTCACGAAGATCCCCAATGGTATGCCGGGAGTCGAAGAACGAATGCGTCTGGTTTATCACGGCGCGGTCGGCGAGAACCGACTCAGCCTCAACCGCTTCGTTGAAGTGACGGCAACAACGCCGGCCAAGATGTTCGGCCTCTATCCCAGAAAGGGGACGATCGCCATCGGTTCTGACGCCGACATCATCGTGTTCGATCCGAATGTGAAGACGTCCATGTCCGTAACGGTCAACCACATGGACGTGGACTACTCCTCATACGAGGGCAAAGAGGTAGAAGGGCGCATCGACATGGTGCTTGCCAAGGGCAAGGTGCTCATCGAAGGCAACCAGTATCACGGGGCCAAAGGCGACGGCGAGTACCTACGGCGGGGCACCAACCAATGCCTGATCTGAAGATCACCTCCGCCGCGGCGCTTAGCTCAGTCACCATGTCGCTTGAAGGATGGAAAAGATGATGGATTTCGGAGTCGTTCTCCAAACAGACCCACCCGCCAGTCGGGTGGTCGAACTGGCCAAGCTTGCCGAGGACAATGGCTTTTCGTACGGATGGGCCTTCGATTCTCACGTTCTCTGGCAGGAGCCCTTCGTCATCTTCTCGATGATGCTGGCTGCCACCGAGCGGATGATCGTCGGTCCCATGGTCACCAATCCCGGCACCCGCGACTGGACCGTATTGGCCTCACTCTTTGCCACCCTTAATGACGCCTACGGACCCCGAACGATCTGTGGGATGGGGAGAGGCGATTCTGCGCTGCGCTACATCGGCCGGACACCGACCACCCTGGCGACCATGGTCGAGTCGATGACCGTCATCAAGGACATGGTGGCTGGCAAAGAGGTGACCTACAACGACAAGAAGCTGCGACTCCCCTGGATCAAGACAGGTTGGGACCTCCCTATGTGGGCAGCAGGCTACGGTCCCAAAGCCCTCGATACAGTCGGCCGACATGCCGACGGGTTCATTCTTCAGCTTGCCGACCCCCAAATCCTTGAATGGACGGTGGCGACGGTCCGGGCGGCGGCCGAAGATGCCGGCCGCAATCCAGCCGACATCGCCATATGTGTCGTGGCACCTGCGTATGTCGGTGACAACATCGCCCATCAGCGTGACCAGGTCAGATGGTTCGGCGGGATGGTCGGCAACCACGTCGCTGACATGGTCAAACGCTACGGTGACGACGCCTCAAAAGTGCCGGCCGCGCTGTCGGATTACATCAAGGCCAGGGAAGGCTACGACTACGACCACCACGGCCGATCGGGCAACAAGTCCACGGACTTCGTACCGGACGACATCGTCGATCGGTTCTGCGTGCTCGGTACTGCGGACGATCACATTGCCAAGCTCAACGAGTTGCGCGACCTCGGAGTCGATCAGTTCGGGATCTACCTCATGCACGACGATCAGGAAGCCACGCTGCGAGCCTACGGCGAGTCGATTATCCCGGCTCTCAACGGCTGAACCAGCGAGAGAACTTCGGCGGATAGGCCCGTTCGCCTCTGGACATGGACCCACCGGTGCGAAAACATGAAACGGGTGGTGATCGGTCACCGCCCGTTCTGTGAAGGGAGGTGGGAACGTGCCCACCATGAAAGACGCTGCCTCGGACTTTCTCAACAGCAAGCGTATCGCCGTTACCGGTGTGTCACGTGAACCAGCCAGCCATGGAAGCAACATCGTCTATCAAAGACTCCGCGAGCGCGGCTATGAGGTTTTCGCCGTCAACCCGAATGCCGAACAGGTGGAAGGTGATGCGGCCTTCCGCGACCTGGCGTCAATCCCGGGTGGGGTGGATGCGGTCGTGATCGGCACCCGGCCTGAAACGGCCATGGATACCGTCAAGGAGTGTGCCGAACTCGGCATCAAGAGAGTCTGGATGCATCGGGGATTCGGGGGTGGCAGTGTCTCGGAAACCGCAGCCGAGTTCGGCCGAGCGAACGGAGTTGAGGTGATCGATGGGGGTTGCCCGCTCATGTTCGACCCGACCGCCGACGGCGGCCACAAAGTCATGCGCTGGATGCTGACCCTTACCGGAAACGTTCCCAAACAGGTCTAGCGAGCAACCTCGCCGTTCGGGTATTAGGTTGGCCCCACCAACCGGCGCCAAGCAGGTTGATGTGCCAGGATGTTCGCCCGAGGAGCGACGATGTTCAAGACCACCATTGCCGGAAGCCTCCCCAAGCCCGCCTGGCTGGCCGAACCAGAGAAGCTGTGGGCTGCCTGGAAGAGCGAGGGACCTGAACTGGTGCAAGCCAAACGGGACGCGGCCTTCGTTTGGATAAAGGAACAGGAAGAGCTCGGCATTGACACGGTTACGGACGGCGAACAGTTCCGATCTCACTTCGTCCACGGATTCTTGGAATCAATCGAGGGAATTGATTGGGAAACGAAGACCACGATGGGGATCCGCGACAACCGTTACGAGGTGGACGTTCCGACCGTGACGGCGCCGGTGCGACGGACCCGCCCGGTTCACGGTGACGAAGTCCTATTCACCAGGGCCCACACGAATCACGCCCTCAAATTCACGTTGCCCGGCCCCATGACTATCTGCGACACGATCGCGAACGGGCACTACGACACCCGCGCCGACATGGCAATGGCCTTTGCCGAGGTCCTCAACCAGGAGGCGAAGGACCTGGTCGCACTCGGCGTGGATGTGATCCAGTTCGATGAGCCGGCGTTCAACGTGTTCATGGACGACGTCAACGAATGGGGCATCGATGCCTTGGAGCGAGCCGCCGAAGGCCTCGACTGTAAGACCGCAGTGCACATCTGCTACGGCTACGGAATCGAAGCCAACATCCAGTGGAAAGGCACCCTTGGTGAAGAGTGGCGCCAGTATGAGCAGATCTTCCCGGCGATCAACGCCAGCCGTATCGACCAGGTTTCACTTGAATGCGCCAACTCGCATGTGCCGATGTCCGTGCTGTCACTTTTGCCGGACAAGGAACTGATGGTGGGGGTGATTGACGTGGCGACCGACGCCCTTGAGACCCCTGAGGATGTCCTCCGTGTCATCGAAGAAGCGATGCAGTACGCCGATGCCGACCGCATCATGCCATGTACGAACTGTGGAATGGCACCGCTGAATCGGAACCTGGCAGAGGCCAAACTGGCCTCTCTGGCGAAGGGGGCCGAGTTGGCCAGGAAGCGGCACGGCTAGCTACCAGCCGGCCAAACGGCGTCAGGGCTGCAGAAAGAAGACCAGTCCGTACAAAATGGCGGCGAACCCGACGGAGATCAACCCGCCGTACAGAGCACCCTTCTTGAACTCCGGGATCCGCATCGACCCATAAAAGAGCCAGATCACCATCGCTACTACTGCTGCAACCAGGAACCTCGGGAATGTGACTTCCGGGTTCCAGGCCTCCGAGAACGCACCAGCGAACGAGCTGACAATCCCTGCCACAATCCACGGAATTACGGTGGCACCGAGGCCCGAGATCCACCCGAACGCCTGGCCATTCTTCTCTTGGTTAGAACGCTCTTTGAGATCGGTCATCGTTCCAGTATCCGCCGGACTTCCCACTTGCGCCAGTACCGAATGACCCTTTCGGATCGCCGATGGATCTAGGCCCGCCTCTTCGATGCAGCCGCCGCAATCCGCTGGGCCATCGCGCCAAATATCACTGCGTGAAAGGGCACCAGGGAATACCAGTAGGCTCGACCAAGGAGTCCGCGGGGAACAAACGTAGCCGTCTGGGTGAGTTTCGTTCCGTTCTCGGTCGGATCGGCTCGCCACGACAGCCACGCCTCACCTGGCAGTTTCATCTCCGCATGCAGGACAAGCTCCCGGCCAGGTTCAAGGTGGCTAACTCGCCAGAAGTCCAGCGCCTCGCCAGGCCGAAGATCTTCAGGGTGGCGGCGCCCCCTGCGCAGTCCTACTCCCCCGAACAGAGAATCAATGAAGCCTCGCAGGTGCCATGCCCATCCCAGTCCGTAGTAACCGAAGTCTCCGCCGACCCTACTGAAACCCCAATACACATCGGCGGGCGCAACGCCCGTCATGACCACGCGACGGTCTTCGAAGCGGGACCCACCTGCCCATTCAGGATCGGTCGGAAGCGGACTGGCCGGATGGTTGGTTGCGTCACTCCACCGCGTTTCGACCGCGAATCGGGTGGTGTGCTCCAACGCCAGTCGAACCGATTCCCGGTAACCGAGCGCAACCAGTCCAAAGCGGTCGAAAGCCGCCTCCCCGCGCACGATCACTTCATTCTTGAGGCTGTCGACCAGCGGGCGAGCAACCCCGACCGGCAACGGGGTCACCAAGCCGACCCAGCGCGACGACAACCCCGGACTCAACACGGGAACCGGAATGATGATCCGGTTCCGCAACCCTGCTTCCTCGGCATAACCCCGCATCATCTGTTCATATGTCACGACATCGGGCCCCCCGAGTTCGAGAATCCGGGATCCAGCCTCGTCCTCGAGGGCGGCGGTGAGGGCCGCAAGGACATCACGAATGGCTACCGGCTGACACAGGGTTCTCACCCATTTCGGCGTCGTCATAACCGGCAGCACTTCGGTCAGATATCGAAGCATCTCGAAACTAACCGATCCGGATCCGATAATGACGGCCGCCCGCAGCTCGGTCACGTCCGTCCGTCCATCCGCCAAAATGTGGCCAACCTCTTGACGCGACGCCAGATGTTTCGAGAGGCGTTCGCGTTCGGGATGGCCGAGGCCGCCGAGATAGACAACCCGCTTCAGCCGGGCACCATCGGTCGCGTCCCTGAAATTGTTTGCGGCGATACGATCGGCCGATCCAAAATCGGCTGCCGCTCCCATGGAATGGACGAGGTAGTAGGCATAGTCGCAACCTGCCAATGCAAGGTTCAGAGATTCAGGATCCATGACGTCACCCTCGACAATCTCAACGTCTGGGGCCCAGGGATCCAGCGAGAGCTTTGACGGATCGCGGCTAAGGCAGCGAACCCGATAGCCCTTCATAAGAAGATGCGGTACCAACCGACCTCCGACGTAGCCACTGGCTCCGGTGACAAGCACAAGTGGTTTGGGCATCAAGCCAGACTACCGTGGTGAAGCAAATACTCCGTCAGATGGGTCGTTGATAGGTTGCCCCTGATGTTGTCATCCTGAATCCGAGCCCTTCGTACAGCCGGTAGGCACCGGTTGGATTCTCGACATGTACCCCCAGACCGGCGTCTTCATATCCACGGGCTTTCAAATCACGCAGGCTGGCACAGATAAGCGCACCGGCTACCCCCCGGCCACGCCATTGTCGAGTCGTCGAGATATCTTCGGTATAGGCTCGTTTCCTGCCATGTACACGGTTGGCTTCCTCGTTGACAAAGGTCCGAACCTGGCCAACTACCTGGTCGCCGGACCAGGCGACTTTCCACAGCGATGGATCCCGGTTCGGATCTCCAACGAAGCGTTCCCAGTCTTTCTCGTTCGGTTCGATTGCGCCAAAGTGATCTCGAAAGGCCTCAACGTCGGCTTCCCACACGGCTCTCAAATGGTCCTCGCTAACCGGCCGGATCTCAACGCCGCCAGGTAGCGGACGATCGGGTATGTTCTCAAGATCGGGGCGAATCATCGACGCGTACTGAGCCACCGGCTGGTACCCATCGGCCCTGACGAGATGCACACAGCCAACGTCGGCGTCACTTGCATCAGTTTGGAACTGCTTGTCATCAGCGGCGTGACCACTCGCAATTGCGCCCAGGTACCCTTGCGCCCAAGCAAGCATCGCGGTGCCAATCCCACGCCGTCGGAAGCCAGGAACCAGCCTCCCTATGTGTCGATAGATGTGCGTACCGCTCAGTTCGCGATTCCATCGGCCAAGGACATACCCGACCGGAACGCGGCCGGCTTCCACGATGAGCAAACCGTCCTCGACGTTGAAATTCTGTGTGTTCGTGAACTCATTCTCAATTTCGTCGGCCGTCGGCAACGACTCATCACTCTCCGGGCTCGCCGCTCGTTTGAAGACCTCGGCGACCAGCCCGAAGTCTTGTCGGTCGTTGAAGGTCCGGGCGGCAACTCCAGATGGAAACGTGAACTGAACCATGGGATCAAGATACCGTCAGATACGCAGACAAGCTGGCGATTTTCAAAGGCCAAAGCCCCCTGGAACCACAACCCCGGGTTCAACCCCGGGTTCCAGCGCCCGAATATGGGCGCTCAGGCCCTCGGTACGATTCAGAAACGGGTGGCTTGGCCCGTCGTCGAAAAACGGCCGGTAACTAGTCACCTCGGGGAGGCGCAGAACCATTCTCACTGAACCCATGGTCCATACCGATAGATCCTTTAGAGACCAGGGAGCAGTACATGACCATTCTTCAGCGATCGGCGAAAAGCTCAAGCCACGTCCATTCTTATCGGGAAACGCCGGCCATCGCCGGTTTCACCCGTCGAGTATGCAGCGATTGCCAGCACGTCAGCATCGACTCACCAGACGCCGCGATTCCAAACGCAGCTCAAGGCCGGCAAACCGGGCTCTTCGGATCCCCGCCACCTCGCGTCGGTTTGCGTAGCGAGGAACTGCTACCCGGACCGAGCCAAAAGCGACGGTTCGGCGCCAAGGTAAGTCCCGCCTAGTAAAACCCGCCGGGCACGGCGGTCAGCGCTACGGCACACCCGATCGGTAGTGTCGGTTACGTGGAGAAACTTGACGGCTCGGCTTTCGACTTCTGGATTGGCCAGTGGGATTGCGCATTCGACGGTGGCACGGCGCGCAACGTGGTTAGCCGTGAGTTCGAAGGCCACGTCCTGACCGAACGATTCCAGGGTCTCACTCCCCAGCCCTGATCGGGGATGAGCATTTCGGTATACAACCCCACCCTGAATCTATGCCGCCAGACCTGGGTCGATGAGAGTGGAAGCTACTGGCACTTCGTCGGCTCGCTCGTGAATGGCGATCCATCGTTCGGCACCCCAGAACCAGTCGATGCCGACCGGACATACAAACGAATGGCCTGTTCGAATATCACTCCTGAGACCTTCGATTGGCGTTGGGAATCATCACCTGATCAGCAGAAGTGGACCGAGAACTGGGCGATCGCCTACGTTCACGGTGAGCCCGGGTTGACGTCAAACCTCCTCCGCGCAGTTGAACATCCAGCGGACATCGAAGCGATCGACGAGGCTCCCAAACCGTCCGAATCACCTTGTCGATGAGTGGCAGTTCCGGTGACGCCACCCTGCAGTCTCCATGGCAACTAGCGCCCGCCTGGTGAGATCGAGGGCCTTTTCCTCTACTTCCTTGCCCACCCAGGCCCGAGTGATCAAATCGTCCGTCCGCAGAAAGGAAAAACTGGCATGAAACCGTTTGAAGACCTGCCGGAGGACACCAGAGAAGCCGCTGTCAAGCGGGTCAAAGCCAAGCGGGACTTCAAGAGTCACGTGGCCGTGTACATCCTGATCAATGCCCTCCTTGTAACAATTTGGGCAACGACTGGTGCCGGGTACTTCTGGCCGGTCTGGCCCCTGGCGGGCTGGGGCATCGGGCTGGCACTGAACGCCTGGACCGTCTACTTCGAACGACCAATCACCGAAGATGACATTCGGCGTTAGATGACGAGAAGCGGCTCCCACTAAAGAGGGGCTTGACATCGACCACCCCTAATTGATTACACAGTGGGATCAACGGCAACCACGGGTTCCGGGCGACCTCCCCGAATCACGTTGCGCGTCTCCGCCCACCGCCGCCGTGCCGACAGATCGATGACAACAAAGGCACACTCATGAAGAGAAGCCCCAAATGGCCCCTAATAGACGCGGCGGGCCTCGCCACAGTCATAACGGCAATGCATTGGCGCATCCGGGATCTGTCCACAAAGTCGCGCGATGTCTCCAACTTTGACGAGATCGTGTTGCTCGGCAGCGGAAACGTCCACGTGGATCTAGCCGGTTTCGAGTCGCTTGTCATCGAGGCTGACGACAATCTCCTGCCCATACTGACCAGCGAAGGTATCAACGGCCGACGTGAGCTGGGCTCCAGCGCTCCGTATGCATCCAGAAGCCCGATCACCTATACGATCACGGCCGCCAACCTGACACGCGTCGAGATATCAGGCAGTGGCACCGTGGCCGTGTCTACGTTGTCCGGTCACGACTTCACTGCCGACATCAGCGGGTCTGGGACCATCGAACCGTCCGGTTCGTGCAACGCGCTTGACGTAAACATAAGCGGGTCGGGGGGCTTCCGAGGGGCAAACCTTCTCTGTACGAGCGGGATCGTTTCGGTTTCGGGGAGCGGGGAGGCACTGGCCAATGTGAGCGACGATCTCAGCGTCAACATCAGCGGATCCGGCAACGTGGAATATGTGGGTGATCCCTCCCTAACCCTCAACATTTCCGGCTCGGGTTCCGTAGCCCACCGCTAGACATTTTCCCTTCGTGACATCCGCCACTTGAGAGAAATCGGCCATCTGGCAGGAAGGGGTTCGCCGGTTCGGCGTCGCTGTCTTTCTGATAGCCATCGCACCCGGACTGGGCAACGATCGTCACCGCACTCCGATTCCAGGCGACCCGGATTCGCGAACTCGCCGAACAGGGCCCACCGGGTAGTTAAGGGGCTGGGGCCGGCCACGGCGTCTGCTCCTCAACCGCGCCCGATCAGGACCGGGCAGATTAACTCGGGTGATCGACATGCCCGGAGGGCGTCGATCCCGATCCCGGCGATCCCTGCACCGGCTAGCAGATCGACTTCCGGAGAGAAGCACAGGCTTGTCTTCACCCTAGGCGATCAGACGCCCTTGGGTACGAAAGGCGGTCACCCTACCGGTTCGACGACCTGAATGTCGGGTTCCATGACGATCTCGGAGTTGACCGATCGACTGATCAAACAGGCCGCTTCAGCCTTTTGGATGAGGCGGAGCGCCCGATCAGCCTGGGCACGACTGACCATGATCCTGGGTCGCAGCGTGACCCGGTCCATTCTGTACAGTCGATCGTCACCCCGTTGCAGGTGCCCAACGGCGTTGTCCGAATAGCCGAGCACTTCGAGACCTGACCCGTCGGCGATGGCCCGGAACGTGGTCATGAGGCACGCCGACAGAGAAGCAAGAAAAAGATGTTCAGGACTCCAGACCCCACCGGGACCCCCAAACTCGGGAGGCGAAGCAACGTCGAGTGCCACTTCCAGGGTCTGGTCGGTCAGTGTCCCGGTCTTGGGACCCGTTCCACGAAGCGTGAGTGTGTAGTCATGTGAATCGATCATCTTTGGTCTTTCTTCGGGCGGTATCGCACCCAGCGTAGGGACCGGATCGACGCAAGCGGAGGGAGCGAAAGTCCCAATCTGGTGTTCCGAAGTCATACCATGCAACAAAACCGACTCCGGTCAGCGAGCCCTGCGCCGGGTTCGCACTCACACGCAGCTGCCTCGCGCCAACCGGATCGGATCGAACCCTGAGACCCAGGCGATCAGAAGAAGGAGAAGTTGTGCAATACCCGTTACCGCTTCGGAACTCGCAGACCTCTTTATCGAAGCCGGGGACCATCATCATGCCGCCTACGTCGAATCAGACGGAGTCGATCCCGAGTGGCCGATCTTTTATGCAGCGTACGTTCAGAGCAAGCTTTGGGACCGGCTTGGGTCCTTCTCACTCGCAGCGAACTCATCCACATCATGGTGGCTTCTGATCTGGCCATCAGGTCCGGGGAAGCCGGCGGCGATTGGGCAACCATCTACGCCGAGCGAGTCCGATCGTTTGCCGCTCAAAAGTTGGACCGGTAACAGTCCCGTTATGGCGTGATCACCGGGATTTGTCGCCCGCTCCACGTAGGCTAAGCCGATGGAACCATCAACTCCCACCACGGTCATTGCCGACCTCGAAGCAGAACTCAAGATCCCAAAGGACGGGACCCTCAGCCGGGTTCTGTACAAAGACGACAGCATTCGCCTGGTGCTGTTTGGGTTCGACACCGACCAGGAGCTCACCGAACACACCGCCGCCCTGCCGGCCGTTGTCCAGATCATCAGAGGCCGAGCTGAAATCGGTCTTGGCGACCAAACCGTTATTGCACGCCCGGGGACCTGGATTCACATGGCCGCACACCTCTCACACTCCGTCAGGGCGCTCGAACCGACCGTACTGCTTTTGACGTTGATCCGCTGACTACACCCTGCGATGGCACGCCGACTGGAACGAGTGTGCGTACGATTGCGTATATCGAACGTGGATGCACACTCGACGCGTGAACTGGCGCTCAAGGCACCTGGCACCAGCCCGGTCTGATCGACGCCACCCGAACTGCAATCGGCAGCGACTAGCGTGCAGATATGTCTTCCACTTGCCTGATTGTTGGCGCCAGCCGGGGTATTGGACTCGAACTGGCAACCCAGTACGCGGTCGACGGCTGGACCGTCCACGCCACGACTCGCACGGTCGATCAACCGGGACCGCTT
>JAENVV010000017.1 GCA_016650365.1 Acidimicrobiia bacterium | reverse complement strand
TCCCAACCATCGGGGGCCTCGACGTCGACCGCCACGAGGTGACGACTGACAGGCGATCCCGCCCGGTCGAGCTTTCGAGCTTCACGCAATAGGCCGGCCGACGCGTCATCTATTCGTCGATGCTGGGCAAGGTGCTGCTCCCACGAGACGGTTAGAAACACTTCACTTAGCCGATGTGGGTCTTCGGCATTTCGGTACAACCGCCACCGATAGGCTCCAGTTCGCAGGCGTACCAGGCGAACCTCGGCCATGATCTCGGCAAATGCGTCGAGGTTGCCAGTGTCGACATCCCAGGTGTTGACAATCATGACGGGACCGCCCTCGGTTATGGCATGGCCCAAAACCGGCCCGGCGGTGAACTCGGGCGTCGACACGTCAGCCAGGGCCGGAATCCCGAGGCGAGGCGCCAGCACCGCCAGCACCAGCGAACCTGCTGAGAACACCATCATGGATGGACCTGCCCCGATCAGGTCCGCTACGGTGCCGGCGAGAATCGAGCCAATCGGTAGCACGCCGACAAAGGCCAGCGAGTACAAACTCATCGCCCGACCCCGTACCCACTCGGGAGCCATCAACTGGGCCGTGGCATTGGTCGTGGTCAGTGTCCACACCCAGGCCGCCCCGGCTACGACCAGTGCGACCATCGACCATGCCACCGACGGAGCGGCCCCCACCGCTACCCCGGCCAATCCGAACAGGCCAATGGTGGCCGGCAGCGAATGGACTCCGAGCCGCGACACGACCACCTCACGCAAGAAGGCCGCCATGAGAGCGCCAAGGCCCATCGCTCCGAGCATCAACCCATAGGCCGTGGCAGTGCCACCGAGTTCCTCGGTCCGGCTCGGCAGCACCGACTGCACTACAGCCGAGGTCATCGCGAAGAGAGCCGCCAGCAGAAGGAGCCTCCGAAAGGGCTTAGTGAATCGGGCGTAGCGAACTCCCAGGGCAATCGCGTTGGCCATCGAGTTTGTCTCTTTTTCAGACTCGGTCAGGCTCCGTCGCATGAAGGCCAACACAACGATCACCCCGGCATAGCTGATGGCATTGAGCCCAAAGGCCAGTTCGGGACCTGCCGTGGCGACGATAAGACCACCGAGCGCCGGACCGACCGCCCTCGCGACATTGAATGCCACCGAGTTCAAGGCGACGGCGCTAGCGACCATACCCCTGGGGACCAGGTCGGGGACCATGGCTTGCCAGGCAGGCAGGTTGAACGCCATGCCAACTCCGAGGACGAGCCCGAGTGTGAGCAGGACGGCGGGGCTGATCTGGCTGGTGTAGGTAATGATCGCCATGGCGGCTGCGGCCGATCCCATGACGATCTGGGAAACGAGCAGAAGCTTGGCCCGATCGACGAGGTCGGCAAGTGCCCCGGCGGTAAGCGCCAGGAAGAGGAGGGGCAGGGTCGTCGACGCCACCATGAATCCGACCCAGGTCGCCGAACCCGTAAGTTCCAACATGAGCCACGAGCCTGCAACAGCCTGGAGGAACGACCCAACGTTCGAGACAACCGAGGCCAGCCAAAGTGACCTGAACTGTCGAATACGAAGAGGAGCAACTGCCTGTGACATCGGCCCAGTCTATGACACCACCAGTAGACGCCAACTCCCGTACCATCGGAATCCCGGCGAGGCGGTAGCGGTCGGCTCCACGGACTCGCCAGTCACATACCCAAAGATACGTCGAGGTCAGCTGCTCCAATGGATTCCAACGGTCATCGGAGTGCGGCCGAATTCATAGTAATTTTGCGTACCGACCAAGACCCAGATTGCTAAACACGATGAGACCCGAATCATCACCAACGGCTAACGCAGCGTGGGGACCTGGCTGCGGTCAACCTCACCCAGCGCTAACGTTTCGTCAGATCCTGTCCTCACGGAGAACCTCTCTTGGCAACCACGAACCCTGAATCATCATCCGGCTTGACCTCGGTCAACGCCGTCCTATCGACTCGCGAGTACCTCGCGGCTATGTGGAATCGTCGGGAATTCGCTATTGAGGTGCCCCTGCAGCAACTCCGCACCACCCACCAGACCACGCTGCTCGGCAACGTATGGCATCTTGGTAACCCTTTGCTGTTCGTGGCCGTTTATTACCTCATCTTCGGTGTGATATTCGAAGTCAACCGGGGAGTCGATCACTTC
>JAENVV010000016.1 GCA_016650365.1 Acidimicrobiia bacterium | reverse complement strand
TGTTCTCGCGCCGGTGAACGCGTGGTTGGGGCGATGGGCGCGAGGATTCGTCAAGCCTCTCTTCATCCATGTGGTCGCTAATCCCGAGCAGATCTGGGCCTCTTATTGGAGTGCCGGGTGTTTTTCGGATTGGTGATTTGTTGGTTTCTCAGGCTGCGGAATGGTTTCGGTACCATTCCTGTTCGGCTTCATTCGGGGTCCGGTATCCCAACGCCGAGTGGAGCCGTTTCTGATTGTAACGCAGTTCGATCCATCGAGCAATATCTTTGATGGCCCGGTCGCTTGTTGGATAGCTGGTCCGGTGGACACGTTCCTTCTTGAGAGTCGCATTGAAAGACTCCGCCCACGCATTGTCATAACAGATACCGGTCCGTCCGACCGATCGAATGATGCCGGCCTGCCCAGTGTAGGTTTGGAACTCAGCCGAGGTGTATTGCGTACCCCGATCGGAATGGAATATCGTAACCCCGGCAGTGACGTGGCCGTTCTTGACGGCCATGACCAAAGCGTCGACAACCAAACTGGTGCGCATGTGATCAGCCAGCGCATACCCGACGACCTTCTTGGTGCAGCAGTCCAACACGGTCGCCAGATACACCCAGCCCTGCCAGGTGTCGATGTAGGTGATGTCACCCACCAGCTTGGCGCCCGGCACGGCCGCGGTGAAGTCACGATTCAGCAGGTCCGGCAGTGTGCCGGCATCGGAGCTGATCGTGGTCTTGGGGCCTTGACGTCTCGGTTGAGCGGCGACCAAGCCCCGATCACGCATGATCGAGCGAACCGTGTGCGGGTCACACGGGCGACTCAGCCGGGCCAGACTGGCATGGATCCTGCGGTAGCCGTAGGTGCCGTCGGAGTCGTTGAACAGCCACTCGATGAGCACCCCCAGAGCGTCACGCCACAACTCGGTCGCCGACGCGGGTCGGCTACGCCAGTCATAGTAGCCCGACGCTGACACCTTCGCCCACCTGCACATGGACACGATCGGGTAGCTGCCTTCTTCGCTGCAAATGAACCCATACTTGGTGCTCACCGATACTCCTTCGCGAAGAAGGCCGCCGCTTTTCCCAGGAACTCCTTCTCCATCTTGAGTTCCCGATTCTCTTTACGGAGCCTCGTCAACTCGACCCGTTCCGCCTCCGACAAGACCGGTTCGTCACCGGCATGCTCACGCCGGTACTTGTTCACCCACACCCGCAACGTCTCCGGCCCAATCTTGTACTCTTTAGCGACAGCCGACACCGTCCTCGACGAATCGATGACCGCACGAACCGCTTCCGCCTTGAACTCATCACTGAAACTCTGTGGTGCCACTTGCTATGCCTCTCTCGACGACCCAGGGAACTCTATCCAATGGGCCACCAATCCGAGATCAATCCCCCACTCCAGACCACGCGGTGATGACGACTGCGGCGGTGTATGCGCCGATGCCCTTCTCTTCCAG
>JAENVV010000015.1 GCA_016650365.1 Acidimicrobiia bacterium | reverse complement strand
GGGTACCAGTCAACCGGGTTGTCGGCATGCTGGAGAAGATAGGGCGAGGTTTGATCGCCGAGGCGGTTGGGCATGGGCAGAGGTTACTCCCGCCGAGGGAGCGAATTACTGGCCGGTCACCAGGGGAAGCGTCCCGTAGTCGTCGGGAGTCAAACCGTCGAGTGAACTGGCAGGCGGATAATCGGACAACAGCTGCTCGGCCTCGCCTTCGATCCGCCAAAGCACATCGATGATTCGGGTCCCGTTGGCATGGCCGGTCCCGCCGCCCACCCTCCATTGCTGAGCCGATGTCTCAACGTCGCGAATCCGGCGGACCCCGGAACTGGGGAATCCCTCTTGTGACATGACGGCGACCGCCACGCCCCAAGCGGTCGGATCGCCGGGCAGTAGCGCCTGGGGAATGCGGACCACGACCTTGCCCTTGTCCCCAAACGTGATGATGTCGAACGTTGGTTTGGTTTCCTCGACCGTCCCATCAGTGCTTGCCACATAAATGGCTGGATCCCACCCTTCGATGGTGATCCCGAACTCCCAACCGTTGCCATCGGCGAGGGCGGCGTTTCGGCCGTCGATGAGCTGCCGGGCGCCGGTGGCCCCTCCCGGGTCGGTGTCGATGTACAGATCAAACGTCTGGACCGATAGTCCGCGAGGCGATCCCCAGGGGTTTTGAATGGGGGCGACTACCTCAAAGGAAAACAAGTACTCGTCGCCCTCCGTGCCGGCGGTGAACCGGGTCAGGTCATAGGATCCCGCCCCGAAGACGGTGTCAGTTGGATAGGTATAGGTCCCGGGACCATGGTCGTCGCCGATCAGATCGGTCGAATCGATGAAAATCGCCACATCTGAGATGTCCGGGACTTGTAGTCCGAGCGGACCGCCCAGGAAGAACCCTGGGTCGTCACCAACCCGAACGCTGGCCATCACCGTATCCCCCGACTCCAAAACGCCGATTGACTCATACGGGATGGCGACTTCGATTCCGACGTCGGAACGGGCGACAGGGACTGCCATGCAGTCATCGGGATTGGCGAGAGTAGCTACACACGACTCGTCGGCCGAGAATCGGGCCACATGGGTGGCACGAAAGCCGAGCACCTCGCCATCGACGGTGGTACCGAATGACTCGCCAACGCCGGCCAGATATATCTCCAGCGGAGCTGCG
>JAENVV010000014.1 GCA_016650365.1 Acidimicrobiia bacterium | reverse complement strand
TTCGGCCTACTCATCATGCTTGAGAGCGTCGCCCGCTCGATCTGGTCAGCGGATTTCCGTCGCATCCCCTCTACCGCCAATCCCTACGCCTCGAGTTCCCTGAAGATCGGTGATTTCGCGTTTCCGACGCCACAACTCTCGGCCTTCCTCACCGCCATCGTCATCGGGCTGCTCATGAAGTACCTCCTCGACCGAACCTACTTCGGGAAGGCCGTGCGGGCCCTGGCTCAAGACCGTGATATGGCCAGAGCCTTTGGCGTGGATCATCGGCGGGTGGCGGTCATACTTTCCGGACTGGCGGCGGCCACCGCAGCCATCGCCGGCGTGTTCATCGCCATGTCCCAGGCGTTGTTTCCCGGCCTGGCGGTCGAGTGGGTCGGGATCGTGTTCCCGGTGGTGATCCTGGGCGGACTCGGAAGCACGTTGGGGGCGCTCGGAGCCGGCGTGGTCATCGGGGTCGTCGCCGCCATTGCGTCGGTGGCGTGGGGTCCTTCCTATGCGCCGCTCGCCACGTTCGTCATTCTCATCGCCACACTCTTGTTTCGACCCGAGGGCCTCTTCACCAGAAAAGCGTCCATATGAATCGCCCGACCGCGGTCCGACTGACCGGATTCTCGGTGGTCGCACTCGCCCTGTGGTTCCTCCCCACCTTGCAGGGTCCGCTCGGCTTCCCGATCTTCTACCTTCTTTTTGGCTATACCTTGCTCTTCTGGTTCACCCAGGCTTCTTCGTGGAACATGTTCACGGGGTTCTCCGGGTACTTCAGTTTTGGTCAGGGTGCCTTCTTCGGTGTCGGGGTGTACACAACCGGCGTATTGGCCTCAAAACAAGGATGGCCCCTGATCGCGGCCATTCCGGTGGCGGGAGTGCTGGCTGCAGTTCTCGGCCTGTCCCTAGGGTTCGTCGTGTTCCGACTACGAAGGCTTCAAGGAGAGATCTTTGCACTCGTGACCCTGGCAGTCGCCTTCGTGGTTGCTGCCATCGCCAGGATCAGCTCAACCATCGACGGGGGAAGCGGAATCGCCCTCAACAATGTGCAACTCCCCGAATTCCTCGGCGCATACCCGTCGATGATGTTCCGCCTCGGCTTGATCATCGCAACTCTGACCATATTCGCGGCCGCCACCATCCAACATTCACGGCTCGGATGGGGTCTGTTTTCCATCAACGATGACGAGGCGGTCGCCGAAAGCCTCGGCGTTCCGACCTTCCGACACAAGATGATGGCTTTCGGGCTATCGGCGTTCTTTGGTGGGCTGTCCGGGGCTGTGCACGCCATCCAGATCAGCTACATCACCATCGAGGACGTTTTCAGTATTCGCATCCCGCTGTTTGTGATCGTCATGAGTGTCCTGGGCGGGATGCGCCATTGGATGGGACCCATCATCGGGGCAACCATCATCCACACCTTGACCGACCGGCTCAACCGGGCCAGTGACCTCGATCTATTCGGTGGCAAC
The DNA here is from genome assembly GCA_016650365.1 of Acidimicrobiia bacterium. Classification (NCBI taxonomy): domain Bacteria; kingdom Bacillati; phylum Actinomycetota; class Acidimicrobiia; species Acidimicrobiia bacterium. The sequence goes on along the minus strand of JAENVV010000014.1, from coordinate 19,319 downwards.
GTGACCGTTTCCCTTGACCACCTCAACGACATCATCATTGGACTGCTCCTCATTGTGATGGTGCTGGCCGTCAAAGACGGATTATGGCCACGGCTGGTCCGACGGAAATGGGCGGGCGCCGGGGCCTTCATTGTTGGCATCCTCGTAGCCCGGTTCTGGGCTCCTGAAATGTCCCTGATCGGTCAATTCGTCGCCGGCGAGCTCGGGGCCGTAGTCATCTTGCTACCTTCGTCGGACATAATCGACCGCTGGCGAAACCGGCGCGCCCCATCCGGGTCTCCAGACGAGCCATCAGACCAACCGCATGTGGGAGCGGCCCGATGACACTCCTTCAGTTCGACGGTATCCACAAACGGTTTGGCGGCGTCGCCGCCCTCGGCGGGGTCAGCGGGACCGTCGCAGAAGGTGAGATCCTGGGCCTGGTCGGCCCGAATGGATCCGGCAAATCAACGCTGATCAACATTCTGAGTGGTTTCGCCGACCCCAATGAGGGTCGGATCACGTTCGCAGGGGTCGATGTCACCGATACCGAAGCCCACCACCGGTTTGAGGCAGGAATCGCCCGCACCTACCAGATTCCCCGACCGTTCTCGAGCATGACCGCCCGCAACAATGTCGCCGTCCCACTCATCTTTGGGAAGACGAAACTCCATCCGACCGCCGCTACCGAACGAGCCATGTACTGGCTCGACTTCGCTGGTTTGGCGAGCTATGCCGATCAGTCGGTTTCGGAACTGAACCTTCACCAGCTCAAGTATTTGGAGTTGGCGCGAGCGCTCGCTTCCGAACCACGCGTCCTGTTCCTTGACGAGGTGTTGGCCGGCTTGAACCCGACCGAGATCGAAGAGTCGATCCTCATGATCAGACGCATTCACGACCTGGGCATAAGCCTCGTCATCGTCGAACATGTTCTCCGAGTGGTCAACGCCCTGTCGACCCGAATCATGGCCCTCAACCAGGGTCTGGTGATCGCCGAGGGGGCTCCAGAAGATGTGATGAAGGACCCCGAAGTCGTGAGAGCCTATCTGGGGTCGAGGTGGAAACATGCTTGAAGTACGGGATGTAACCGCAGGCTACGGCAAGGCTCAGGCGCTGTGGGGCCTTTCACTGAATGTCTCCGAGGGCGAGATCGTGACGATTGTTGGCCCGAATGGTGCCGGCAAATCAACGCTGGTGAACGTAATCGGCGGACTGCAATCGGCCTGGCAGGGCAGCATTGTCCTCGATGGTCAGGAGCTAACCCACCTCGCTACCCATCGGGTTTGTGCGTCGGGCGTGGCCGTGGTTCCTGAGGGCCGGCGGGTCTTCCCCGAGATGTCCGTCACCGACAACCTCGACATGGGCGCCTACCACCGCGAGGCGCGTCGTCACCGCGACGAGACCTATGCCGAGGTATGCGAGATATTCCCCAGGCTCGCCGAACGAGCCGAACAACTAGCGGGCAGCCTCAGCGGCGGGGAGCAGCAAATGCTCGCCATTGGAAGAGCCATGATGTCACGGCCCAAACTCCTACTCCTTGACGAACCGTCCCTCGGCCTGGCGCCGGTCATCGTCGAGGCGATCTTCGACGTCATCAGGGAAATCAACAGGACTGGCACCTCCATCCTCCTTGTCGAACAGAACGTTGTCGAAGGTTTGGAGCTGGCACACCGCGGATATGTATTGGAAGAGGGCCGGATTGTTCGTGAAGGCCCGGCCGCCGATCTTCTGGACGACAAGGAGCTCCAGGCTTCTTACTTCGGAATGTAGGGGAGTTCTCGATGACCTGGACGGTTGTTCGCAAGGGCGAGACTGAAACCAAGGCGGGGTTACCTGGCACCACGGAACGAATCCTGGTCGGTCGCCATTCGGGCGCAGTTCATCTCGAAGTCAGCGAAGTGACGATCGCCGGCCAGGCAGAAGTCCCGGGCCACCGGCACCCTTTTGAAGAGTCGTTCTATGTTCTCGACGGGACCGGGGTCGTCACCATCGGGACTTCATCCTATGAAGTGACGGCCGATGACTTCGGGCTCGTGCCGCTGGGTACACCACACGCTTGGACGAACTTGACCGATCGACCGCTCCAAGTTCTGCGAGTGCGGGCGCCCCAACCACGTCACATGCGCGGCGGCGGCCCGTACTATCTCACCGGCGATGTCAAACCACCGCGGTCCGGCATCGTGCCGCCCCGAGCGGTGGCAGCTCCGCATCGTCCGGTCGGGCGTTTCGAATCGAGCCAGCTCCCACCCCCGGGGCCGCTCAACATGAAAGGCTATCGCGGGCCCCGAATTGGCGGGGTATCCATCTGGATGCTGGTCGACGAACTGGTCGGGGCCATCCATCACACAATGTTCATCGTGGAGTTCGAATCCGGCGGTGATCGTCGGCCCGCCGGAGACCACTTTCATCCGTTCGAGGAGGCCTATTACTTCACGGCCGGGTCGGCGATCGCCCACCTCGAGGGCGAGGACATCCCGGTAGCTGCAGGCGACCTGGTCTTCTGCGGTGTCAACGACCTGCACGGCTACTCGGTGACAAGCAACGAACCCATGCGTTGGATAGAGGTGCAGTCGCCGGCCCCACCACCCAACGGGGCGACGTTCTTCCCGGACGATTGGCACACCGATGCCGACGGCTACCCGTAACACCGGAGTTTCCGGTCAGTCCTCCAACTGCTCCGATAAGTACACCCAATCGCGCGAGAACCGATAGGAGTGGCGGGGAGGGGGTGCCGGAGCCTGGGTTTCCAACCAGCGGACTATGCCGTCGCCAACGTTCGTGAACGAATGTACGCAGCCGACGCCTGCCCAGGCGATGTCTCCTGGCACCAGCCGGTAAGGCTGACCATCGAATGAGGCTTCGACCTCGCCTTCGAGGATGAGGTACGCCTCTTCAAGGGGATGGTCATGGGCTCCGGCTAACCCATTCGGCTCGTATTGCACCATGAACATGGTTGACAGCTGGGCACCCAAATCTGTGTCCACCATCATCTTGACCGTGATCCCGCTGTAGACGAGTAACGCGGTTCGCATGCTGGCTGACACGGCAAGCATGTCCTGGGTTTGCTTCTTCGGGTCCATGTTCGCATCGGCAATGTGCCCGAAGGAGAGGGTCCGCGGGTCTCGGGCATCGACACCGATGGGCTCCCTGGTCACGATTGGCGATGGGAAATAGGTGTCGTTCCCAAAACGTTCACGAGGCATCGGAGCCTGCATGTCGGCCCAGCGAGCCGGACCATCGGACAGGTTCCGCCAGGCGTGCGGACCGCCAACCGGCACTACGCCGTAGTCACCCTTGTGCAGGCGAAAGGAGCCCTCGTTGGTGTCGACAATCACTTCGCCTTCGACAACGTAGAAGCTCTCCTCGAACGAGTGAAGGTGCGTATCGATGGTCCCTCCCGCCTCCAACGAGCAAAGGCCGAAACCCATCTGTACCGACCCGCCCGCTTCGTCCACTGCGGAGGCTCTGGTGAATCCCGACGACCGACCCACGAACTCGGTCGGCGTTTGGTAGGCGAGGTCCCCCGCCGGTCGCACAATGTGGTGTGACATGTATTCCTTCCTCGCCTTCTTGTCATTCGGACCGGCCGGTCCTACCGGTGAGCACTGTCCCTGAGAAATACGGCCAACGCACTCATGTCACGGCCGCCCAGACCTGCCTCGATGGCCCGCCGCGCCAGCGCAAGGTTGGCGAGCGAGACCGGCATTTCCACCCCAACCCGCTCCCCTAGTCCGGTAATGAGATCAAGGTCTTTGGCGACGAGGTCGAGGCTGAACGCCACCGGGGCCGTCTCGGGATCCTGATACGCCGCCTGTTTGTAGTGCACAAAGGGGGCCCCACCCGCTCCGGCGGCGAACACCTCGTAGGCCGCTGTCCGGTCGACGCCGGCTGCTTCGGCAAGGACCAGCGCCTCGGCCAAGGCACCATTGATTCCGTGGACCAGCGCATTCACGGCCAGTTTGATCGTGGCCCCTGAACCGCGCCCACCGACCTTGAATAGTCGGGCCGATAAGGCTTCCAATACTGGACGGGCCCTCTCGATCGCCTGAGCGTCACCGCCCGCCATGATCGTCAGCTTCCCTTGCTCGACCAATTGCACCGAGCCGGACACGGGGGCGTCGACCAGGTCTGCCCCGGCAGAGTCGACCAGGCGACCGATCTCATCCACCACCGAGGGATCAATGGTGCTCATTTCGACAACCACGGCTCCCGGCCGTACCCCGGCGGCAATACCGTCCGGTCCCGAGTACACCGCTCGGACGGCCCCGTCATCGGCCAAGCTCGTCAGGACGACATCGGCCGCCCCGGCAGCTTCCCGAGGTGTTTCTGCCACGCGGGCTGCGATGGAGTTCGCCACCGTTCGGGCCGTTTCCGGACTCCGGTTCCATACGGTCAATTCAAACCCGGCTTCCGACAGGATCTTGGCCATGGCGGCGCCCATGCGACCCATACCGAGGACCGAAACACTGGAATTCGTCACGGGAATCACGCTCCTACTGTCTTACGTTGGTGGCTAGCCCGAACGGTATGCCAAACGTTTGCACCACGTCGACACTAGCGACTCCATACTGCGATAGTCGGCCGTCAAGGGCCTCACGGTCGGCGGTTTACGAAAGCTCACTCTACAGACGGGCCCGGTGACCGTCCGGGTCTGGTTGTAGCGGCAGGATGAGGGCCGAAGATCTCGAGACTTTGATGAAGGCGTGGTTCTTGGTGATCTCGACGTCCCTGATCGCAGAACGCTGCCACCAGGCGTCGACCGCCGTCGTGGTCCAGCGCAGCGTCTCATCAGACAGCAAGATCGATATGCACACCGGCATATTGGTGAACCACCCGCACCGCTGTCAATCATCGGGGATCTTCACCAGCCACCCTGGGGCGACCAATTCGCGTAGGGTTGGGGCATGGACCTTGACGTCGCAAATCCGTTCTTACGCGAGCACAGCCATGGCGTTCTGATGACGATCAAACGTGACGGGCGGCCGCAGGCTTCCAACATCTCTTATGCCTACGACCATGGAGTAGCCCGAATGTCGGTAACGGACAGCCGGGCCAAGACCAAAAACCTGCGCCGGGACTCGCGGGCCAGCCTATATGTCACGTCGAAAGATTTCTGGCGTTTCGTGGTCGCCGAAGGTACGGCCGAACTCAGCCGGGTCACAACCACTCCAGGAGACGCCGCCGGCCAGGAGCTACTCGAGGTCTACAACGCCATCAGTCCCGTTGCCCATCCCGACCCGGACGAGTTCTTCGCCGCCATGGTCGCCGATCAACGCCTGGTGATCCGGTTAAAGGTCGCACGGGCTTACGGTCAGCTCCCCGGCTAGCCGACCCGGCCCCGACATCTACCTGCGAATCACCTGGCAGATACCGGCCGGATCGCAATCAGCCGGGTCCAGCGTGGCACTCCTGTCCAACAGCGAATCGACCTCTTTGCGGATGTGACCGAGCTCTGTCAACCGGGCGTCAATCTCATCACGCTTGGCTCGCAGGAGCGAGGTCGTATGTTCGCACGGAGCGTCTCCTGCATCGCGAACCGCCAGGATGCTCGTGATCTCAGCCAGCCGGAGGCCCGCCCCCTGGGCGGCTGAAACAAACCGCAACCGGTTGACGGCATCGTCGTCGTAGTCGCGATATCCCGACTGCGTGCGGATCGGGGCAGGCAGGAACCCTTTCTCCTCGTAGAAGCGGATGGTACGGACCGGTGTTCCGGATCTCTCGGATAGTTCGCCAATTCTCATAGTGTCAGATTAGCCCTTGACCCTCCACTGAGGTGGAGGGTTTATGGTGAACACATGGACATCACGTTGCTCTACTTCGAAGGTTGCCCGAACTGGAAGCAAACCGATGCCGATCTTGCATCACTGGCATCCGAATACGACTTCACGGTCTCTCATCAGACGGTTGAGACGATCGAGGAGGCCGAGACCTGGCGGTTTGGCGGATCCCCGACGGTCCTCGTCGACGGAGTCGACCCGTTCGCCCGGCCGACGGACCCGCACGGGCTGTCATGTCGTATCTATCAGACTCCCGAGGGACTCGCCGGTGCACCAACCGTCAGCATGCTCCGCTCAACTCTCTCGCGGTAGCTCACATCCGCCGGGCTCACTCGAACTCGACGATCAGCGGGGCGTGGTCGGATGGTTTCGACTCTGGCACCTTCGAGGGCTTACGAAAGTCCCGGTTTATTCCGGCCGTCCGAAGGCGCCCGGCGAGTGGAGCACTCGCCAGAACGTGGTCGATTCTGAGACCGTGCCCCTTGTGAAACGCTCCGAAGCGGTAGTCCCACCAGGTGAATCCCGGCTCGGTTGGATGCAGAGCGCGAAATGTGTCAACAAACCCGTTGTCAACCACGACCGCCAGCCGCGACCGTTCCTCGTCGGTGATATGGGTGGCACCGTGAATCTCGGCCGGATCCCATACATCAAGGTCGGTAGGGCACACGTTCAAGTCGCCGGCAATGATGGCCGGTTGATCGACCAATTGTCGCGAGCGTCGGCCCATGGCTTCAAGAAACGCCAATTTCTGGGCGAATGGCTCCGAACCGACCGCCTGCCCGTTGGGTACGTAGGCACTCACCACCCGGATACCGCCGACAGAGGCTTCCACCCATCTCGCCTCGTCGGTGACGACCTCACCGTGCAGTCCCATCTTGAGATCGTCAAATCCAATCTCCGAACGGGCCAGTATCGCCACCCCGTTCCAGCGACCTCCCGAGTAGTCGGCTGCCACGTATCCGACGGAGCGCAACGCCAAATGCGGGAAAGCGTCCACAGCCACTTTGGTCTCCTGCACACAGACGATGTCCGGGTCGACCTCATCGAGGAGCGCCAGCAGCCTCGGGAGTCGGGCCGTGATCGAGTTGACGTTGTAGGTAATGAAGCGCACAGCGGCAGACTATCTGACGGAGTAGCGTTGCAACCACCAGCCCTGCGGGCAAGTCCGAGCCCCTTCGCAACCGAGGAGGCAAGCTCATGAACCATGACCATCACGACCAGGCAGGACCACCAGCGACAGACCAAAACCACGACGCACACGATCGGCATGGGACCGGGGCTGGCTCCGAGCACGACAAGCATGAGGGGCACAATCCTGAGATGTTCCGGGATCGGCTGTGGGTGAGCCTGGCGCTGACCCTACCGATCCTCTACTTCTCGGAACAGTTCCAGATCTGGTTCAATTACCAAGCCGTCGACTTCGCCGGGGTCAAGTGGGTCAACCCGATCCTCGCCACGTTCCTCTACGTCTATGCCGGGGCGGTATTCCTCAAGGGCGGACGCAACGAGATTCGCGACCGGGCACCGGGAATGATGACGCTCGTCTCGATCGCTATCAGCGTCGCTTACTTCTACAGCTTGGCGGTGTCGCTCGGGGTGAAGGGCGATCCGTTCTACTGGGAGCTCGCCACACTCCTCGACGTTATGCTCCTCGGCCACTGGATCGAGATGCGGTCGATTCAATCGGCCAGCCGTGCTCTCGACGACCTCGCTGCCATGGTGCCAACGACCGCTCACCTCGTCGAGACAGGCGGATCGGTTTCCGACGTTCAGGTAGCTTCCCTCAAGCTCGGGGACCGAATACTCATCCGTCCCGGTGAGCAGGTACCCGTCGACGGCTCGATCGTCGAAGGTGCTTCCGCCATGAATGAAGCGTTCCTAACCGGTGAATCCCGGCCGGTAACCAAGCAGGTTGGCGACGAAGTCGTGGCTGGGGCCGTCAACGGGGAGGGTGCCCTGACCGCCGAGGTCACCAGGGTTGGCGACGATACGGCGTTGAGCCAGATCATGCGTTTGGTCGAAGAAGCTCAGGCCTCTCGCAGTCGGTTCCAGGTTCTCGCCGATCAAGCCGCCAAGTGGTTGACCTTCGTCGCGGTCGGTGTCGCCGTTCCCACCCTGGCCGCCTGGCTGGCGTTCGGAACGGAAGGAACCAGCTTCGCCGTTGCGAGGGCAGTGACCGTCCTGGTCATCGCCTGTCCCCACGCGCTCGGTCTGGCTATCCCGCTCGTCAATATGAACGCCACTTCCGTGTCAGCCAAGAACGGCATCCTGGTGAGGAACCGGGAGTCCTTCGAACGCGGCCGCTCCATCAAATACGTCGCCATGGACAAGACCGGCACCCTTACCGAGGGGAGATTCGTCGTTTCATCGGTCGTCGCAGTCGACATGACACAGGCAGAGGCGCTCGATATCACCGCAGCCCTTGAGCAACTATCCGAACATCCCCTTGCGGCGGCGATTGTCAGCGCAGCCGAAGGTACGGACCAACGGGGCGCCGATGTGTCGGCCATCCCCGGGCATGGACTTGAAGGTTCCGTCGATGGCCGGGCCTGGCGGGTGGGTCGGCCCGAATGGGCCGACGAACTTGGCCTGGCAGTCGATCCTGCCGCACAATCAGCCCTCGACGCCGCCGACACCCGTGGGTCGAGCGCAGTGGTCCTCATGGATGATCAGCGGGTCAGAGCGGTCATCACCGTGGACGACAAGGTACGAGATTCCGCCAGGGAAGCGATCAACGCTTTGAAAGAAATGGGTATCACGCCGGTCATGATTACCGGCGACGCCGAAGCGGTCGCCCGCTCGGTGGCCGCCGACCTGGGCATCGAGCGCTACTACGCCCGGGTCTTGCCACACCAAAAAGCCGAAATCGTCAAGGAACTCCAGGCGAGCGGTCCAACCGCGTTTGTTGGCGACGGCATCAACGACGCTCCGGCGTTGTTGACCGCCGATCTGGGCGTGGCGATCGGGGCCGGGACCAATGTCGCCATCGAATCAGCCGATCTCGTATTGATCGAAGATGACCCGTCCGATGTTGCCAGGGCCCTCAAGTTGGCCAGAGCCACCCGTCGCAAGATGGTGCAGAACCTGGGATGGGCAACGGGTTACAACGTCGTGGCTCTCCCCCTCGCCGCCGGAGTCGCAGTGAGCGCCGGCATCGTCCTGTCGCCGGCCGTCGGCGGCCTGCTCATGAGTGCCTCAACCGTGATAGTGGCGATCAACGCCATGTTGCTGCGACGAATCGATCTGGGCTAGCGAATCAAGCCGAGCGGCGCCTGGTCCGCTCGCGGGCCGGTGCGGTCGGACGAATCTGTACGCCGAGACGTTCGATCACTTCGTCACGGCTCGGCCGGTCGTCGGGGACGTAGCCGTCGACCGCCGCACGTATAGCGGCGATATGGGCGGGGGTCGAGCCGCAGCAGGCACCGATGATCTTAACTCCGGATCGCAGGGCTATCTCAACGTAGTCAGCCATCGTCTCGGGGCCGGCCGGGTACTCAAGGCCCTCGTTCTTGTACAGGGGAATGCCACAGTTTCCTTTGGAAATGATCAGCTGACGCCGCGGCGATTCGGTGATCTCGTACACGGCTACGACATTGTCACCAGGGCCAATTCCACAGTTACCACCGACTGCGACCAACCGCGTGTCGGCCGCCCAATCGGCGAATGCCGCCGGACTGAAACCCATCATCGTCTTTCCGACGGTGTCAAAGCTGAGCGTGGCGGTCACCGGCGTTTCAAAGCGATCGGCGGCTTCGACGGCCGCGGCCAGTTCTTCCTGGCTGGACAGCGTCTCGATCCACAGCACATCAGCACCACCGGCAATCAGGCCCTCCATCTGGTCAGCGAACACCTCGACAGCTTCGGCATGGGTGAGCGGCCCGAGAGGTTCCATCAGATCACCGGTCGGTCCGACACTCCCGGCCACGATCACGGGACGATCGAACTCGTCGGCGACTTTGCGGGCCAGTCGGGCGGCCGCTTCGTTGAGGTCGAAAACTCGATCATCTGCGCCATGCAGCATCAGTCGACGAGCATTACCGCCGAACGTGTTCGTCAAGATGAGGTCGGCCCCGGCTTCGAGATAGTCGCGATGAACGGCGGCGATCATCTCAGGGGTATCAACGTTGGCGAGCTCAGGGCAGCCGCCGACTTCGAGACCACGCGCAAACAAGGCTGTGCCCATGGCGCCATCGGCCACGACAGCTGCACGGTTAGCGAGGATGGCTTCGAACACTGACATGATGGACTCCCTATACGTCAGTGCGGGTGCGGCGGAAAAAGCATGACCGCTGCAGCTAAAGCGGTCATCAAAATCGACGCTTTAGCTGCATTTTTAGAGCGCCCGCAAGCGGACGAATCAAATTGGCGCTTTCAATGAGAAGTGTACCAGCAAAGCCCCCCATCCGGAAGACAGGAACCCAGCACAGAACGCGCCCAACGCGGATACCCGACCCCCGGCAGAACGCGTAGCGTTCTGCAATCTGGCCAAAGGCGAGACGAACGCGTAGCGTTCTGCAATGTGCCCGCAAAGCCAGACGAAACCCGCACCCCAGGCAGAACGGCGAAGCCGTTCTGCAATGTGCCCGCATAGCGGGCACACCTAGTCCTTGATATACGGCTGACCGTCGGCGGCGGGGGGTCGACTTCGGCCCACCACGCCGGCCACGACGATGATCGTCACGATGTACGGGGTCATCGAAAGAAACTCGGAGGGAATCGGAGTCCCCAGGATGCCTAGCTTCTGCTGGAGAGTGAGGGCGAAGCCGAACACCAGGCCGGCGCCAAGGGCTCCGAATGGCATCCACCGCCCGAAGATCATGGCCGCCAGGCCGATGTACCCGACTCCGGCTGTGAGGTTTTCCTCAAACCGCGACACCAGAGCGAGTGTAAGGAAGGCTCCACCGAATCCGGCAATGACTCCACCCAGGATCACGTTGCGGTATCGCGTCCGGAACACGTCGATCCCAACCGTGTCGGCCGCCTTTGGATGTTCACCGACCGCCCGAGAACGCAGACCCCACCGGGTATAGAAGAGCCCGAAGTGCAGAACCACCACCAGGATGTAGGTGACGTAGACGAACATGTTGTGGTTGAAGAACATCGAACCAAGCACCGGGATATCACCGAGCAGGGGGATCTTGTGGGTTGAGAATCGCCCAGGAGAATTCAAGTCCTGGGCGACCGAAAGAACCCGCCTCGCCAGGAATGAGGTAAGGCCAAGGGCAAAAATGTTGATCACGACACCGGCGATGATCTGGTCGATCCGGTAGCGAATCGACAGGACGGCCAGAACCGCACCAAGGAGTGCACCCGTGAGCATCGCTCCGGTGAGTCCTGCCCAGATCCCCCAGGCAGATCCGGCCACGGTGCCAACGAATGCCGCGGTCAGTAGCTGGCCTTCGATGGCGATATTGATGACCGCCACGCGCTCACACATCAACCCGGATATCGCCCCGAGCGTTACCGGGACGGACAAGATGACCGTCGAGCGCAACATGCCAACGAGGCTGAACGACTTGTCGGCGGCTGCCCAGGTCAAGAAAGCCAAGACAAACAGGCCAAGCGCGATTGCCAGGCCGAGGTTGGTCCGCTTCACATGCGTACGCCGAAGAACCCAACCGCCGATGAAGGCGATCGTCGCCGCCACCAGGAAGGAGAGCACTCGCGAGTCAACTACCCAGGTAAAGTCCGGGTCACCCGGCAGGGAAAGATTGAACGTTGATTGGAGTCCCGACTCCACCCCCAGAGCAAACACCCACAACACGAAGGCGGCCAGCCCGATGAGGACGATACCGATGACCGTGGCTCGCCGCTCATCCGGCGTAGACCGGATTTGAACGATCGGTTCGGTACTGACCGACGTTGCCATCAGCCACCCCACCCGGTCGAAATCGTCGTACTGACATCTTGGTCAGGGGTCTTGATCCGGTAGATCGCTCGCACGAGACGGGGGGCTGCGATCATGACAATGATAAGCGCCTGAAGAACCAGAACCAGATCGATCGGCACACCGGCCGCTCCCTGCATTTCCCGCCCGCCCGCCCGTAAAGCGCCGAACAGAATCCCGGCGAACAACACACCGACCGGATGAGATCTACCAAGCAGAGCCAATGCAATGGCGTCGAACCCAATCGTGCCGGCGAAACCCGAGGTCCCTCGATACGGCTCCAACCCGAGAATCGGATTCGCGCCGGCAATCCCGGCGAGGGCGCCAGAGACGGCCATCACCCCCAGATATACCCAGGCAACGTTCATCCCGGCATACCGGCCTCCGCTGGGATTAAAACCGACCGCCCGGAATTCGAAACCGATCGTCGAGCGGTACATCAACCACCACACAAAGGCCACGGCGAGTAACGAGAAGAAGAACCCAATATTCAGGCGATCAAAGCCGGGGATGGTTGGAAACTGAGCGGTGACTTTCACCTTTTCCGAAATAGGGTCGTTCCGTCCGGTTGCCTGAAACACAGAGGTCTTGAGCAAATAATCCACCAGGAAAAGCGCCACGAAGTTCAACATGATCGTGGTGATGACTTCGTGGGCGCCGGTTCGGGCCTTCAAGAACCCTGCGATCCCCGCCCAGATTGCCCCCGCCATGATGGCGGCGGCAATGGCGAGCGGTATGTGAATGAAGGCCGGGAGGGTGAGACTGAATCCCACCCAGAGCGCCGCCATGCCACCGATGTGCATCTGACCGTTCACACCGATGTTGAAGAGACCCGCCTGGAACCCGACCGCCACAGCCAGTCCCGCCAGGATCAACGGAGTGGCGGCGAACAGGGTCTCACTAATGGCTCGCTGGGAACCAACCGAACCGACCAACAGAGCTTTGTACGCTTTCCCGATCCCGCTCATCGTTAGTCGGAAAGCCTCTCCTGGATCGGTACCCCACAAGGGGAGGGTGTCGAGATCCGTCACCGCGATGATCACCGCACCGACGATTAGAGCCGTCAACACCGCCAATGCCGGCACGACGAGTGCCTGGCGCAGCGAACTGCTAATCCCAACAATACGGTCAAGCGTGGTCGGTTCCGGTTGAGCGGCGTCCGGGTCGCCCCGGACCTCATCCTCAGGAAAATCTTCGGCGTCACTCATGATGCTGCTACCTCATCTGCACTGCCGAGCATCGCCAGGCCGATCTCGGTGGAAGTGGCCGACCCGTCGAATGCTCCGGCGATCTTGCCTTCGTACATCACCAGGATGCGGTCGGAAAGGGCCATGATCTCGTCAAGCTCGGACGAGACGATAAGCACGGCGGCCCCAAGATCACGCTCCTCGACGATTCGCGAATGGATGTATTCGATAGAGCCAACGTCGATCCCCCTGGTCGGCTGTGAGGCAATCACGAGGGCCACGTCGCGGTCAAATTCTCTGGCGACGATAACTTTCTGCTGATTGCCACCGGAGAGATTCGACACGAGCACATCGACGCCGGGGGTCCGCACGTCGTACTCGTCGACCAGACGAACCGCCTGGTCGTGGGCGGCGTCCCAATCCATCCGCACGCCCCTGGACAGGGGTTCTTCGTAGTACGAGTTGAGCACGATGTTCTCGGTGACCGTAAATGGGAGTACGAGTCCACTCTTTTGGCGATCCTCGGGCACATGTGCCACATTGGCTTTGTGCATCTCGCGAGGAGTCGCGATCGTCATGTCCCTACCTTTGAGGAACACGGTGCCGCCCAGTGGGGTTCGTAAGCCGGTGAGTGCCTCGACCAACTCGGTCTGGCCGTTGCCCTGAACGCCCGCGATGCCGACAATCTCCCCCGAACGAACCTCAAACGAAACCCCATCAACCGCTCGCCGATTACGGTCGTCGAGCACCATGAGGCGGTCAACGGTCAGGACAACATCTTTCGGGTTCGCTTCAGCTTTGTCGACGACCAGATCGACCGGGCGACCGACCATGAGCTCGGCGAGGCCGGCTTCGTCGATCTCACTGGGAAGAACCTCTGCGACGGTCTTGCCGCGTCGCATGATGACGATCCGATCGGCGATCTCAAGTGCCTCGCCGAGTTTGTGGCTGATAAAAACGATGCCCTTGCCATCGGCTTTCAACGTGTTCACGATTTCGAAAAACCCTTCAACTTCGGTCGGCGTGAGCACTGAAGTTGGCTCATCGAAGACCACAAACCGGGCCTCTCGCTCAAGAACCTTGATAATTTCAACCCGCTGCTGAATACCGACCGGCAGATCCTCGATGACCGCATTTGGATCGACGTCGAGGCTGTAACGACGCGATATCTCGGTGACGGTTTTTGTGGCACGGACCCGATCGATCATTCCAATTCGTTTGGTTGGTTCATCTCCGAGGATCACGTTCTCCGCGACGGTGAAGACCGGCACGAGCATGAAGTGCTGATGCACCATCCCGATCCCCGCCTTGATCGCATCTCCTGGCGAATGGAACTCGACTGGTTTCCCATCGATCGACACCGTCCCCGAGGTCGGCCGGTACAGGCCATACAAAATGTTCATGAGGGTCGTCTTACCCGCCCCGTTTTCACCGAGCAGCGCGACGATCTCGCCTTCGGAAACGGTCAGGTTGACGTCGTCATTGGCCAGGACCCCGGGAAACTGTTTTGTGATGCCAGCTAGAGCAAGTTCCAACAGTTCCTCCCGTAGCGGCCGAACAGACTATAAGCAACCTATCACGCAACAAAGAATGGGGCCCCTCTCAGGGCCCCACTCTCAGTTTTTTGTATTGACGTTGGCGTTTAGTAGCCGACTGGGGTGAAGTCAGCCTTGACCACACCGTCCTTGATATCTTGCAACAACTGCTCGACCTCGGCCTTCAACTCGTCCGAGACCCTTCCGTCCCAGTCGTGATAAGGGGCCAAGCCGACACCATCGTTGGCGAGGTTGCCGACGAACGATCCAGCCGCCCAGGTGCCTTCCTGCTGATCCTGGACTGCGAGGGTGACAAACGGAGCGATCGCCTTTTCAACGGTCGTCAGCCATAGCGACTGATACTGCGAATCCATGGCGAAGTATGCATCGGCATCTACACCAATCAGCGCCGCATCGAGTCCACCGTCGTTGATGGCGTCACCGGCCGGCAGGTTGATGGCACCACCGACGGGGATGATCACGTCACAGTTCTCCTGGAACAGACTCTCAGCGGTGCTTCGAGCCAGACCCATGTCAGTGAAGCTTCCGGTGAACACACCATCTTGGGTGGCAGGATCCCAACCGAGAACCTTGACATCCGTGCCCTTCACATCGTTGTAGTGCATGGCACCACGGGCAAAACCGTCCATGAAGATCGACACGGTCGGGAAGTTGCCACCACCGTACGTGCAGAGAACGCCGGTCTTGCTGACACCGGCTGCCAGGTACCCGGCCGCAAACGCCGCCTGGTCGGTCTGGTAGACGAGTTCACGCACGTTTGGCAGAGCCAACGGAGCGAAGCTCGCATCGGTGAGGACGTTATCAATCATCGTCCACGTGATCTCCGGATGGGCCTGAGCGTTGATCGCCGTCACCTCTCCAAGAGCGAAACCAACCGTCACGATGTGCTGGCATCCCTGCGAGATCATCTGGTCGATGTTTGGCTGCCAGTCGGCGGCGTCGGTCGACTCCAGGAAGAAAGAATCTTCCGTGGCATATCCGGCGGCTATGGCGTCTTGGACGCCCTGCCATGCGCTGGCGTTGAAGCTACGGTCGTCGACGCCGGCCAGGTCGGTTACGAGACAGGTCTTGATGGCGTCCATCGTGGCCACGGTGGTATCCGTGGTGCCTTCGGTGGTCGTCGGCGTATCGACGGGCGCGGCCGTCGTGGTGGTGGTCTCAGCCACCGCCGCAGCGGTTGTAGTGGTGGTATCGGAGCCGCCACACGCGACTGCAACCAGCGCGAGGACCCCGAGTAGCGCGATCAAGCGCACGGATTTCATATTGCCTCCTGAATTGTTCCGGAAGTCGCTCTTAAGCGACAACTGTACGATAGCCCACCGGTAGGGCTGGAGTACAAAGCCGGACTGCCATTAGCAAGTACCGATTTCGCGGTTCTAGCCTGCTGTCCTGGTCGAGTGTGCATCCACACTGCGTTATCCAACTCAGATGCACCCTCGTTTGGGAGAGGGCCGGCCAGCCGGATCGATTGTGCATGCAAACTCGATAGTCCAATGGTGTTGCACACTCGTTCAGACCTATTGCAAACCAACGGCGGATGCCTCAACCTGACCGAGTGAACCGAAATCCGTCCGAAGTCAACCAGCTGGCGAGCCAGCAGCACGGAGTCCTCAGCTACCAACAGCTCACCGGACTCGGGATTGACCAAAACTTCATCAACAGGCAATGCCGCAACGGCGAGTGGCATCGGGTGTGTAAGACCGTATGGACCGTTGCCGGCAGCCCGAACACTGTGCAACGGCAGCTGTGGACCGCCTTTCTGAGCAAGGATCATTGCTTCATCAGCGGCCGATCCGCAGCGGCCATACATCAGTTCAGCGGGTTCATCCAGCCAAGGCTCCCGGAGATCACGATTCCGTACTCCGGCGATGCTCGTTCCCGCGTGGCGCGGGTCACCAGATCACAGTTCTTCCCAACCACGAGGCGAGTTACGTTCAGGGGCCTCGAGGTTGCCGCGCCAGCTGAAACCCTATTTGTGGTCGTCCAGTGGGTAGACCGCCTACGAGCGAATCGCATCACCGACGACCTCCTGATGCGCGACCCGGCGGCGCTCGCCGAAATCCAGGAGATATACCTGCGGTACCAAGGTCACCGCATGCGAGGCATGGCATCCCTCAGGCCCATCATCCTTGAGAGATCCAGCCAAGGATATGTTCCCCCCGAGAGCGAACTGGAGGCGCTGGCCTGGAGGGTGTTCGGTGAAGCAATGATCCCCGAGATGCAGCGCCAGGCTCCGCTTCCCTGGGCACCCGGCGCCGGTCGGGTCGATCTCTTCATCGAGGCGTGGAAGCTGATCGTTGAGCTTGACGGCCGGACCTGGCATACAAAGACCGAGGACTTCGAACGCGACCGATCTCGTGATAATGCTGCCGTCGCAGCCGGTTTTGCAGTGCTTCGGTTCACCTGGGAAGCCCTTACCAACGATCCGGCCAGATGCGTGCGAACGATGGAGGAGTTCGGTCGCCGATCCGGCCATCGCGCCCAATCGTCGAATGTGCATACGAATTGGAATATCGCATCCTGATGCACACTCGACCAAGACCAGGCAAGGCACGGCCCAAACGAGTGTGCATACGAATTGAAATATCGAACTTGGATGCACACTCGACCCAGCGCAGGCGGTGCTTAGCGGGCCTTGATTGCCGCAATCACCGCCGGGAGAATTTCGTTTACGTCACCAATCACGGCGTAGTCGGCCTTCGTGACCATCGGAGCTTCCCGATCGGTGTTGATGGCCAGAACCCGCTTGGATCCCATCATCCCAACCCAATGCTGGATGGCGCCCGAGATCCCGCAAGCGATATACAAGTCAGGCGCAACCCGATTGCCGGTTTGGCCAACCTGCTCAGCGTGGGACCGCCAGCCATTGTTCGTCACGACCCGGCTGCATCCCACCGCCCCTCCGACGAGTTCAGCCAGTTCATCTAGGGAAGCGAAGTTCTCAGGGTTGCCGACACCCCGGCCCCCGGCCACCACAACGGGAGCGGTCTGAAGCGTGATGCCTCCTTCGGCCTTGACTCGATCGGCCACAATCGTTCGAGCAACCGACTCGTCCAACTCGACCGCCAGAATCTGAACCGTTCCCGCCGCCGGAGACGGTTCGGCAACCACGGCATGCGGAGTGATCGTTACGAGCTTGTGGTCGGCAGTCAGCGTCGCCTCCTCCAGCAGTGAACCACCCCAGCGGGTACGGACCATCGACCAGTCACCATCACCAGCCGTGATCTCGTTGCAGTTGGCGACCATCGGCGCGTTCAACAAAGCTCCGACATGAGCCAGCACTTCGTTGCCCCGATCGGTGCCAGGGGCGACCACTGCCCTGGCTCCTGAAACCAGCATCGCCTGCGCCAGGGCGTCGGCCCAGGCTTCCGAACCGTAATCGGCGAGCAGGTCATGGGTCACCACATGAACGGTTTCTGCACCGTATTCCGCAAGGTTCGGCGCGAGCGCCGGATAGTCACCCATCACGACCGCATCAATCGAACCGAGCGATCGGGCGGCGGTCATGGCCTGGAGCGTGAGTTCGTCGAGGACGCCACGATCGTGATCTACGAGAACCAGAACGTTCACGACAGAACCCCCAGTTCGACAAGAAGATCGACGATCTTGCCGGCCGCCTCTGGACCCTCACCGAGCACGACGGTATTCGATACCTGCTCGGGAGCCGGAATCAACCGGACCCGCTTCTGTCCGCCGGGCGTATGAGGTTGCGGTGAAGCAACCACTTCAGCCTTACGGGCATTCAGTCGGCCTTTCATCGTGGGATAGCGCGGCAAGGTGATACCTTCTTTGACTGCCACGATGGCCGGCATGGTGAGGCGATATTCCTCAAGCCCGGCGACTGTTTGGCGGCGAGCCTTGACGGTATCACCATCGATATCGATGGATTTGATCCCGGACACGATCGGTCGGTCGAGCGCGTGGGCCGCCCGGATGCCGACCTGGTAGCCACCCGAATCAGCCGACTCATTACCGAAGATGATGAGGTCGAACGGTTCGCCCGCCTCTGCGTCGGCGATCGCCGACGCCAGGGCCGAGGCCGTCGCCATCGGGTCCCAATCGTCAACATCCGTCGGCACGAGAATCGCGTGATCAACTCCCAACGAAACGGCGTATCGAAGCTGTTCCTCGGATTCCTGAGCTCCCAGCGTCATGACCGTCGACGTCCCACCGTGGGCTTCGACCAACTGGACGGCCAACTCGATGCCACATTCCTCATGGGGGCTCATGGCGAACCCGAGGTTCTTCGTGTCGACAGCTTGCTCGTCGGCCGTGATGTTGATCTTGGCACCAGGAGCGGGAACTCGTTTGACGAGAACCAGGACTTTCACTGCTTGATCCGCTCATCATCCGGGTCGAACAGCGGCTGAGAACCGACTCGTTCGACAGTCACCGGGTAGAGCTCGTTCATATACATGACCTTGAGCTTGGTCCCTTCGACGGCGTGCTCGGGAGGTAGGTACGACATCAACAGGAACTTGCCGAGCGACGGCGAGGCACCGGCCGTTGTGACATACGACACCCGGCCGTGGGCATCCACGATCCGCTCCCCGTCGAGCGTCAGAATCGGTTCAGAACCCGTCATGTACCGCTTGATGCCCGACGCCGAGGTGTGATCGTCCACGGATAGGGTGCACAGTGTGGCTGCCACCGGCGCCTCCCGAGCGGCCAGGTATCCAGCCTTGCCGATGAAGTCGGCATCCTTGACCCTGGGCCGAGCGAGGCCAGCCTCGACGGGGGTGAAGTCGGATTCGAGTTCGGCACCCATCAGACGGTACCCCTTCTCGACCCGACCGGTCGTGCCGTAGACGCCGGCTCCCACCGGTACGACGCCGAATGCCTGGCCGGCCTCATAGAGGGCATCCCAGAGGGCGGGGCCATCGGCCATGTCGACGTAGATCTCCCAGCCAAGATCGCCGACATACGAGATACG
>JAENVV010000013.1 GCA_016650365.1 Acidimicrobiia bacterium | reverse complement strand
GGTGGCATCGACCGGATTCACCCGACCGTCGCCTTCCACATAGAAGCCGGCCAGCACGTCATCGGTTCGGGCCAGGGGAAACAAGGTGGCGACCTCGGTAGCCGAGATCTCCTGCACATCGACCCCGCAATGGCGGTTGAAGGCGGCCACCCGTCGGTACTCCTCAAGTCGGTCGGGTTCGGATGCCAGTTCGATGAAACCCACCGGATCGAATCCGGTCGCCAAACCGGTTTCGGCTTCCAGCCGGGCGTACAGGTCCCGGGTGTAGCGTCGCATCATGGTCGAGGTCTCGCTCGTCGACCCGAACGTGACCATCAGGCCGGCGGCATGCCAGGTGGTCCCCGAGGTGAGCTGGTCGCGCTCCAACAAGACAACATCGCGCCAGCCCAAATGAGCGAGGTGATAGGCGACCGACGCTCCAATGATCCCACCACCGACGATCACTACCTGGGCGCGCTCGGGAACGTTGTTGGCTGCCATAGCCGTCCAGCCTAGGTTCTCTCGATAGGACGTTGGCAGCCGGGAACAAGATTCCACTTAAACGAATCAGGGTCGAGCGCTGGCGCTCGACCCCGGTACGTTGGCGGTGGGGGAAACCGCTATTCCGCTGGGAACGAATAGCCGGACTGCTGACCCCCTGACCAGACAATCCACCCGCCGCGAGCCGTTTCGACTTAAGAGCAAAGGTACCTGCACCAGGTGACCAAACCGTGACCGCACTCTGAACAGGAAAAGAACTCTCAGAGACACACAGAACCGGACGTTAAGACCTGTCTTCCGGCCCAGGCTCGGCGCTCCGCTGACCGCCCGGCTCCCGTTGACATTGACTACTCCCCATGATTCTCTCGCAATTGATATTGCCCGGAACAATCCGGCCAGCACTAACGTCAAAGGTTTATGAAACGCTTTGCTTTATTGATCGCCGTTGCCGCAGTGGCGCTCGGCGCATGCGCCGGTGTCACAAATTCGCCGAACGACAGCCTGGCCGTCGTCACCAACCCGACGGACTCCGCCGGGACGACCGTCGTCACCTCCCCCGGGAGTGACACCACCCCGAATACAACCGGATCGTCGACGACCACGCAGCCCACCCCTGCCAGCAGCGACACAACCGTGCCCGATCGGACCGCCAGCACGTTGCCCGAACAAGTTCCACCCGAGGAGAACACCTTGCCAGACGGACCCGTCGACACGTCAGCCGTCCCCGCCGACCTCATGGCCAAGATCATGACGGACGCTTCAACTCGCAGCGGAGTGCCGGTTGGCGATATCTTCGCCGTCCGAGCTGAGCAGGCTTTGTGGAATGACGGAAGCCTCGGGTGCCCGCAACCAAACATGTCGTACACCCAGGCGCAGGTCGATGGCTACTGGGTCGTTCTGAAGGCTCAGGATCAACTCCTCGACTACCGGGCAAGCAAGAGCAGCTTCTTCGTGTTCTGCGACACTGCCTTCCCCGGCTCGGGCGGCGCACCGACCGGATAGCCCGGATCGTTACTCGAACAAGAAGAAGCGGGGCCCTTCTGGGCCCCGCTTCTTGTTGTCTCGTATCCGTGGTTGGTTAGGGCGTGAAGATCAAGTAATCAGTACTGTCCGTCGCTCCACCGCGGGCTCCGGTACCTCGATCACCGTTCGTGAACAACAACAGACCGGCTTCCGGAGTGTTACCGGGGCCCAAGCCGTAGTCGTACACAGCCAAACCAGCTGAATCATTCGTGAACGGAGCGATGTCGCTCGGCACCCCATAAAGGCCCTCGCCGAGGGGCGTGACCGTCAGGTCGAGGATTTCATCGCCAGGTCCTCCGAAGTAGAAGTCCTGCGCGACAACATCCATGTCCACGTTCGTCACCAACTTGTCGGTTCCCGTCAACCCAATCTGCTCACCACAGACCAGGAGCACAGTATTGCCCGTGTTCGTGGCATGCTCGGCAAAGAAGAACGCTGACGCGCCGCCGGTATTCAGGTTGACAGCCCAGGTCAGCTGTCGACCGTCGGCGATCGTGTTCAGACCCGATAAGTCACGGTTCAACACGAGGTAGTCGTCGATCCCGTCCTGGTTCGTGTCAAGCCAGACCTGGTGGGAGACCGGCAATAGGTGGCTTTGCTCCTCGTGCGTTGCGATTGCGAACGCCCAAATGAACGAATCCTGACCCGAACAGATGACGCCAGCCGGAACCGGGAACGTGTTAATTCCCACCGCTGCCAGATCTGGCGTTGGTGACTGACCGCCCTTCGGCCCTTCCGGCATGGGGACTCCCCTCCGGCTAATCGAAGCTGGCGAGGATCCGTTCCATCTCGGAGCGTTCGGCTTCTGGAAGACCAGCCATAATGTCGGCCGGAGCCTCGACGAACACCGCCGTCGCCTGAGCCAGTGGTTTATCGGGATCATCCGCGGCGGCCAGGCTGGCGGCCATCTCGACCAACCCGCGTGATCGCACCTGAGTGATCCACGCCTCTGCAACCAGGTCGATATTGGGTCGGATCGGTCGGCGATAGCGAGTCTCGAGTTTGGTCGTGAAATGCAGCTTCTTTTGGAAGCGGAGCAGACACCAGGCCATCGCCTCGTCGAACACGGTGGCGACGATGCCGCCATGTATGACGCCACCGGTGCCGGTGTAGTCATCACCGAGCCGAAACGAGGTGCGAACCCGGTCATCGACCTGTTCAAACGTCAGGTGTAATCCTTTGGGGTGGTCGGGACTGCACGCAAAACAGTTCCAAAACTCAAAGGGATCGAGAGGAATGCCCATGGCAGGGAGATTACCGCGCCCCCAAACGGAATGCGGCCCGCGGCGACGGTGCTGCCCGATTCAAAAGCCCCCTCACACCGTACGTCGCCTGCGGCCGTATCTTGGGACCAATGTACACCCCAAGGGCCCCCAGTTCCAGAAAAATCTGAAAACCACCGTCGACGAAATCCCCAAAGCGGGCGTCGGGTTCAATCGGCTATGCGCACGGTTCGATTCATCGCCCTGGTTGCAGGCTCGATGACGAAAGGTTCGTCGGACTCACCGCCGTC
>JAENVV010000012.1 GCA_016650365.1 Acidimicrobiia bacterium | reverse complement strand
TGGCACGCATGCCCGACAACATCTCCCGGAACGAGTCCGGGCCGACCGCAATCATCAGGCTCAAACCGATCGCCGAATCCATGGAGTACCGGCCCCCAACCCAATCCCAGAACCGGAACATGTTGGCGGGGTTGATACCAAAAGCAGATACCGCATCGGCGTTGGTCGAAACGGCCACGAAGTGACTGGCGACTGCCTCATCGCTCCCGAGTCGATCCACCAGCCAGGCTCGAGCATTGCGGGCGTTGGTCAGCGTTTCAAGAGTCGTGAACGTCTTGGAAGCCACCACGAACAACGTGGTGGCCGGATCGACCTTGTCGAGAACAGAAGCGAGGTCATTCGGGTCAACATTCGAGACGAAATGGGCTCCGATATGAGGATGGACGTAGGGACGAAGCGCTCGATAGGCCATAGCCGGACCGAGATCCGAGCCACCGATGCCGATGTTGACGACCGAGCGGATTCGCTCCCCGGTGAAGCCTTTCCATTCACCGGATCGCACCAGGTCAGAGAACGCCGACATCCGATCAAGGACTTCGTGAACGTCACCGACGACATCGTGTCCGTCGACGGTGAACACATCACCAGGATTGGATCGCAGTGCGGTATGGAGGACTGCTCGATCCTCTGTCGTGTTGATGTGGTCGCCTCCGAACATCGCTCTGATCTGCTCTGGGACCCTGGCAGCGCGGGCCACGGCAAGCAGCTGGCCTACGAGCTCGTCAGTTATCAGATGCTTCGACAAGTCGACGTTGAGGTCACCTACCTCAAAAGTCAAGCTGGCCACCCGGTCTGGATCATCCGCGAAAGCGGCACGCAGATCCAAGGTTCCAGTGGCTTGAACAGTCGATTCGAGTGTTTTCCACTCCGACGTATCCCGTATTGACGGCAACGTGTTCTCCCATATCGAGCTGACCGCAGATCGGTTCGCGGAAATCAGATTTGATCGAGATTACGCCACGGCGCCACTTTGGCCTCGACCCAACGGGTTATCTGGATAAGCGTGAGCGATACGATCACCAGGATGAAAAGCACTCCGAACATGAGCGGCGCGTTGAACGAGTCGGCCGAACGAAGGATAAGGAAACCGATTCCGCGAGAACCGCCCAGAATCTCGGCGATGGTCAATCCAACCAATCCGCGGCCGATCCCCTGCTGGATTCCGGCGATGATGAATGGCAGGGTGAAAGGAAACACCACCTTGGTGTAAAGCTCACGGCGACTCGCACCAAATACTCTGGCGGCGGCCAGCATCGACTTATCGGTAGTTTTCACGCCCGCCCATGAATTGATCATGATGGGGAATACCGCTGAAAGCACGATGACCGTGAGATGCATTTTCACAGTAAATCCCAGAAAAATGATGAAAAGTGGCACCAGGGCGATGCGGGGCATGGATGAGATAGCCCACACATAGGGACTCAACAATGTATCGACCCATCTATTCGCCCCCATCAGGAGCCCGAGGGGTATCCCTATTATGCAGGCGATCACTATCCCAATTCCCAGATTGCGGAGGCTATATAACACATGATCCAAGAGGTTGCCGCCCAAGGTGACTACCGGAGCGGGATCAGTGAGACCCTGCCACAACGTCGTGAACATGTCGCTTGGTCGGGGAATAAAGATGTTGTTGACCACCCCCGAGCGAGCAAAAATCTCCCAGCCAATGAAGAAGACCGTCAGATTGATGACGGTGATGATTGCAGGCCCGATCCGCCGCCAAACGTATCCGAGAGAGACCTTCGTCGTCTCGATTCGCCCGGAGTCGTCGATGGTCGGTTCGGGGGCCGCCGGCAGGGTGCTCATCGGGCTCTTCCCCGGGTTGCCTGGATGGCCTCGTCTCGAACCAGATCCCACACATGTTCGCGGAGCCTGACGTATTCGGGACTACTCTTGACGTCCTGCTCAAAACGGGGCCGAGGAAGATCGACATCAACAATTTCCTTGATCTTGCCCGGCCGGTATGAGATGACCACCACCCGGTCTCCCAATGCGATGGCCTCATCTATCGAGTGCGTTATGAACACGACGGTTTGGCCGGTCTGACTCACAACGCGTTCTAGCTCCCATTGCATTGCCTCACGCGTCATCGCATCGATGGCAGCGAAAGGTTCATCAGCCAGAAGAATGTCAGGTCCCGATACCAGGGCTCGCGCGATTCCAACCCGTTGCTTCATACCGCCGGACAGCTCGTAGGGAAACGAGTCTTCGAATCCCTCAAGGTCGACCAATGATATGTAGTGGGATATTCGTTCTTCGACTTCGTCTTTCGGCAAATGACGATTGTGCATTTCGAATGGCAGGCGAATATTCTGTTTCACCGTGCGCCATGGCAGCAATGCGTAGTCCTGGAAAACCATTGCCCGGTCCGAGCCCGGACCCACCACTGACTGGCCATTGACGAGTATCTTCCCCACCCAAGGCTTAACCAACCCGGCGATCGCGTTGATGAGGGTGGTCTTGCCACAGCCCGACGGACCAACCAGAACCACAAACTCCCCGCGGTTAACCGTCAGGTTGATTCCCGTGAGCGCCGTCAGCCTCTGGCGCTCACGGGCCATTTCGTATCCGACCGTCAGATTCTTGGCCTCGATCACCGGCCCTGAAGTAGACAGATCGCTCATAACTCCGACGGATCGGGGCGCCGCGGAATGCCAAGCGCGTCTTGGGCAGCCCACAGGTAGGTCATGTCCACATGGTCGCGCCATTCCACCGACTCATCCATGAACCCGAGCAACTTGAACTCGTCCATCAGGGTGTCCAGTTGGACCGGATTGAATCCACCATCGACCGAAAGATCGCCGGCTTCGTCTGCATAGGCATCGATGAAGTCCTGGGGAAGATCGAAACCGTACCCTTTCATGATTTCGACAACCTCGTCCTTGTTCTTGTCGACATCGAGTATGTACTGGCGGCCCCGAAGCTCGGCGGTGAGCCACGCAGTTGCCGCGTCCCCGTTCGCTGCGAGCCAGTCCTCCATGGCGGCATAACCTTCCTGAGGGTTAGGGACCGAGACCTCGTAAAGGAACTTGCCGCCGGCGCCCTCAAGCGCTCCGCGGTGGCGGGGAAAGACGCTGGCAGCATCAAGACTGCCCGCCAGCAGCGCTTGCAGCCGGGAGTCGGATCCACCGGACGTCGGAACAAATTCGACGTCGGTATCAGGATCTAGACCGAGTTCGGCCACAATCCGTCGTTGAATGAAGTCGTTGCGAGAACCGATGTCGCCGCCGCTGATCTTGGCGCCCTTCAGATCCTCAGCCGTTTCGATCCCGGCCCGAACGCCCATTATCTGCCACTCGGCTTCATTGTGGAAGCTGATCATCTTCAAACCCGACTGACTGGCAGCTGCTGCGCCGATAAGGGTGTCGGTGTCACCGCGCACAATATCCAGGCTCTTGCCGATCAAACCGGCGACATACTCCTCGGTGACGATCACTTTCTGTTCGGTAATTCCAACTTCGGTCAACCAACCCTTCGATAGGGCGGTGTGGTAAGTCCATTCAGATGCAAAGTTCGGGTTGCCGTCGCCGATGGTGATCGACGCGAGGTTTGACATAGGACCCGTTGCCCCACTAGCCGCAGTCGTGCCCGGCGCGGCGGTCGTGGTGGTGCCGTTGGCTCCACATGCCGCAAGGAAGGCAGCAGCAGCCCCCATTCCTCCGATTCTGATGAAGTTTCTCCGGGTGACCCAGAAGTCGTCGTCGGGTTCGTTCCTGGGCGTTGATGGTTGGCTCGACGTGACCATGATCTCCCTCTCTGCAGCTAGCGTACCCGGCAACTGCCACCGCTAGCCGGCGTCCTATATATTGCATGATACGGGTCCGAGCCTTCCATGCCGTCAAAACACGACAATTTTTCTGACGACGGTAGGACAAATCCCGCGCCCGATGGGTACCGCAATCAGTCGAGATCAGTTATCCCGACTCACGCCTGGGGCGGGATGACTGGCACCAGAAGGTACGGCTCCAGGCCGTCACCGGCGTGAAGCGTAACCAGGCCCCCGAATATATCCAGAGGCCGGTCGTCAGGATCGTTATGGGTCATGCCACCGGTGCCACGAGTGGCATAGTGAAACGTCTTGGCAAATTCGCCGAGTTCACCGTCGTACTCGTAGTCCTTGCCCCGAACCGTCAACGCCAGACTCCACCCGGCCGGGATTACCAGGCAGGAGGCCACGATCTCGACATCGCACTCGTACACCGCGCCGGGCGTCAGCGCCTCGACCCGATCGTGGGGGTGGTATGGACGGTACGGCAAGCTTCGGTCCTGGTCGAGCGCCCGATGCGACACCCTCAGCCACCCGTTGGCGATCGGCGTATTCGGATCGGTTGACCCCATGAACGTCACCTCGTTGCCATCCGGGTCGAAGACCCGGACAATGAGGAACAGATCCGCATCCCGGTTGTCCGAAGACACAAAAAGCTTCGCCGCCATCGGGCCGGTCAATTCCGTCTCATTCTCGAACGCGGGAAACCGGAACGTAACGCCATCGCCGAGCGCCTCATATGTCACAGAAGTCTTCACAGCTGGCGCTTCGAGCGAGAGCTCTCTGTTTTGTGGGTCGAGGTAGAGCTTCGTCCACTCCGTACGCGCCAGGGGCCATTCGTTCTCATACCGGAGGACAAACTTCTCTCCTGGGTGACGAACGTTGAGCATCACCGGCGCCGTGACCTCCCAACCATTGTCGATCTCCTTGAGGAAGTGGTCGAAGAAGCGCTTCTGGAGATCGAGGCCGTAGCCACTTGAGAACAACGACCAATGAGAATCGCCATGCACTTCGAGCCACTTCTGCTCAGAAGCGGCTTCGATAAACCCGTTGAAGTTGCCGCGGGGATGGATGCCCTGACCTCCCCAGTTGGCACACGTCAACATCGGCACCCTAACGAGGGACAGGTCGGCAACCCCGGCACGGTGCCAATCGTCATAGAGCGGGTGACTCTTCAACTCTTCATAAGCGTTTACCCGGTTGGCGGCCAACTCGTCGTCGGAGAACGTGACGGGTCCGGCTACCGACTCACCGGTATTCGGGTTTGTTCGAGCTCGGTCACCACGCCCGTACTGAACGTTGACCACCTGAACCTTCGACCACAGCTCCTGAAACTGGCTGAGAATGCCACCGTGGTAGCCGGAATCGCGATACGGATCATTCGCCCCTTCCCAGGGAATGATCGCTGCCAGATGGGGAGGCTGCATGGTGGCCACCCGCCACTGGTTCCTGGCGTAATACGAAATCCCCAGCATTCCCACCTTGCCGTTACTCCAGGACTCGGTCCCCGCCCATTCGATGCACTGGTAGAGATCCTCGATCTCTCTCGGAGAGTTTGGCTGCATGAAGCCGGGGGACCAACCGGCCCCTCGCGAATCAACGCGCACACAAACGTACCCATCGGGGACCCAGCGCTCCGGGTCGGTCACCTCCCAGTTCTGATACTTGTTGGTCGAGCCTTGGAGAATCTCGGGATGATCCGCCACCATCTTCGCCCACTGGAGAGGGTATCCCTCCTGATAGGCGACTCCCTTGGCGTAGATCCCATAAGTCAGGATCACGGGATACCTACCGTCCTCGATCGGTCGAAACACATCCGCCCTGAGCACCGTGCCGTCATCCATAAGAATCGGCTGGTGCCAGGTGATGCGCATCCCATCTCGCACTTCGGTCCGGGCCGTCACGTCTGGCTCTTGCAATTTGATCCCTCCAATGCGTCCAACACGAACAGGAACCTAGCCGCAGGCCACAACCAATGCCGCTCCCAGCCGCCAGGCGACCCGGGCGGCAAATCACTGCTGGGTGGGGGCGGTCCGTACGGGTCAAGATCGTCAGCAATGGTCGGCCCGGGATGGTCGATTGCAGCGGCCTGGGTCGAGCTCTGGTCGAGCGCCGCGGTGAGGCTTTCGAGAGGGTCATGGACCGTCTTGACACCCACTCCACGATCAAATCGCATCACGAGCGCGTCCTGCGCAACATCATCGACCTAATCGCAGAGAAGCCAAAACCCCCGCTGAGTAGGGGTCTTGGGTGCTCCGGGGGTGAGACTCGTACTCACAACCTACGGATTAACAGTCCGAAAGGGCCCGATATTCTGACCTGGCGAAACACTCAAAAATACCCTCTGACCTGGCCTTTTAGCCTTCGTCGGTTTCCAACCTTTTGCACTGTTTTTCGATGAATCGCGTCCTGAGCGCGTCCTGAGGGCTGAGGCCCGGCAGCCACCCACCCCTCGACGTCGTCACCATCGAACCTGCCCTGTCATCGCGAGATCGGGCGGGCGTAGGTTGCGGTGGTGGCGTTGGGGACGAGAGTCCGGCTGTCGCCTCCGTCGACCTCGAGGGTCATGATTCGACCGTCCGGTTGGGGGCACAAAAGCAGCGAGCCTTGGAACTCGGCCCTGAGGCACGGTTCAGCAATTTGTTGGCCTTCGTCGGGGATGGCGATTTCGCGTTCGTATGTGTCGACGGTTTCGCCGGTGGTCAGATCGACGAGTTCGGTTGTGAGGTACTGGAAGTACGGTTCTGGCGCGGCGTCTGTGTTGAGGACGCCGAATGTGTCGAGTCGGAGGTGGCCGTCATGGTCGGGAACGACCATTGTTTCGGGATCGAGTTGTCGTTCCCATATAACCGTTCCGTCTGGCTGGATGATCCGGAGCGTATCCGTCAAGGTACGGACCAAGATGACCGTCCCGGCGAAGCGAGCGTCAGTGGCAGCCGGCCCAACCGGTACCCAGCTGCCCGAGTCGATGTCGAGGATGAAGGTCCCGGACGGGTCAGAGGTGAGAGCGTGGGTACGACCATCGAATTGGGCGACGTCCAAGAGGCTTTCCCCGGGTCGGAGTGGTATGTCGGAGATGGCACCGTCCGCGTCGACGATCAGGAGCCTCTCAGGCTGTTCGTCGGGTTGGGTGATCAGGCGGTCGGCCACGTAGAAGGCTGTCCGGGACGCCACAGTCGTCAAAGCCTTGGAGGTTCCGTTGCGGTCGTGAAGGATTACCCCGTCGTGGCCGGCGGTGATGATCCAAGGGGCACTGGCTGGACGCACCTGGAGGGTGAAACAGAACTGGCGGGGCTCCCAATACGGTGAGCACAGGCCGTAGTCTCCATCTCGGATGCTGTCGGGTATCACGACCGTGTCAGGGCCCGGCCCGGTCACTCTTTCTGGCTGTACGTCGGGTTCGCCAGCCCACAACTGCCACGAAGCCGGAGTCGTAGCTCCCGGGGTGTCGGCCGTGAGTAAATAGAAAACGCTCAGCGCGGAATCCTCCATCGAGGACGTGATGATGTAGTGGCCTGTGCGGTCGCGGCCGTCCGGAACCTCGAAGCTGAGACGCTCACCGGCCGCAGTCAAGAGCGGCTCCCCAAGGGTGT
The DNA here is from genome assembly GCA_016650365.1 of Acidimicrobiia bacterium. Lineage (NCBI taxonomy): Bacteria > Bacillati > Actinomycetota > Acidimicrobiia > Acidimicrobiia bacterium. Next base: position 338 of record JAENVV010000012.1, on the reverse strand, counting down.
CGGGCTCTTGAGGTGGGGCGAACCGAAGCTCGACTTCGGCACCGCTCAGAACCAGGTCCGATCCATCGAGCCGGATCGAGTCGGATCTCCTGAACGCCTTTTCAAACAAGGCGGACTCATCCGAATTGACGCTGCAGCCGACGTCAGTAGTCACACCTCCTCCCGCTCCGAACGAACCTTTGAAAATGTCGACCCGGTGGCCTACGTTGTTGCAGTCAGCCGGATACTGCGCGCCCCCTCTAAATAGTGTTAACAATATCCCACCGGTCGGAGGACTCCTGAACGTGCGGGCATCGATTGTGCCCATCACAAAACGCCAAGAGCCATCAAAGGGCGTC
>JAENVV010000011.1 GCA_016650365.1 Acidimicrobiia bacterium | reverse complement strand
TTGGGGGCTGGTGGGCGAGCCGATTCGCGCTACTCCGTCGATTGTGGGGACGGCGGCTATTGCCCGGATGGAGGTATCAGGGCGGTTAGGAACACCGCGGCGATGGTGCCTGGCACCACCAAATCCTTGACTGCGATGTTTTCAACTCCGCCGGCTTCAACCCTCCCCGATTCCCTCACGACCATCACGATCCCAACCATGATCGTCTGGGGCGAGGACGATTCGATCACCCCGGTGAGCCAGGGCCAGGAGCTGCAAAGGACTGTGGCCGAATCGAGCCTGGAAATTCTGCCGGACGTAGGCCACCGACCTCATCTCGAGGCCCCAGAGGCAACCGCCACCCTTATCTCGAACTTTCTCCGCCCCTGATCATCGTTTCTCCAGTCCGTCACCGGTCCGGGCGGACGACCGACCAACCCCTGGCTCGGAGCTCGTCGGCCAGGTAGGCATCGGGGATCGCTGTCAGATCGGGACCGGCAGCCAAAGCTCCGAGATTGACGAGTTCGACGGCCCGATCCCTTATCGTTCGGGCCCAGGCCCGTCCGCTTGCCGATGCCTCGAGAGTCAACGTTGCATCAGGTCCAATCGTGAAAAGGCTCGCCTCCGATCGGGGATTGGTATTGCTGCCCCTCTCCCCATAAAGCAACAACACCGCACCTGCCGGCAGGTCTTGAATTCCGCCGTCGGCCACAAACTCACCCACGAAGGCCCAACCTGAGCTCTTGGTCTCGTCGACCGACGAGACGATCTTGGCCCAATGCCGCCGACGCTCGTCCCTGAGCATGGGCACTCGGACGGGGACAATCACTTCCACAGCGTTGACCTTATTCGATCGGTGCGATTGGGTCGAGAGGTGCGGAGGACGTCGGCTCCCGGCATCCCCCATCCCCGGCCTTGACCCCGTTACCCTCCGGCTGTGGCCACTCTTCGCCTGTTCGCCAACTTGCGCGAGCTAGCCGGTGTTTCAAAGCTCGAAGTTGATGGCGCCACCGTCGGGGAGGTCATCGATGCTGCAACCGCCCGTTTCGGCCCTGGATTTCTGGCAGGTCTCGAGGCCGCGGCGGTATGGAGGAATGGCGAGCAGGCTTCGACTACCGATCCTGTCGGTCCCTCTGACGAAGTTGCGCTGATCCCACCCGTGTC
>JAENVV010000010.1 GCA_016650365.1 Acidimicrobiia bacterium | reverse complement strand
CTTCATCCTGGCTCACATCGTTTCTCCACACCCGCCGTACACATTGTCAGCCGACTGTCTGGTCGACGCACCTTTCGGCGCCCCAGAGGCCGGACCAATCGGCGTTGGTGGTGACGGTGCGGAATTCCAGGGGCGGATCGGATACACTCGCCAGGTCGCCTGCGTCAACACCCATTTGGAGGCACTTGTTCATATCTTGGAGGCGACCGACATGACGGTCCTCGTCACCGGGGACCATGGCAGTGAGATCCGGGGTCAGGTCGCTCGACATCCAGATACCTGGTCAGCGGAAGATCTGACCGAGCGATTTGGGATCTTTGTCGCTGTCCGCACGCCTGATGGATGTCATGTATCCGAGGACACCTTGTTGAATGTGGCAAGAGAGGTTGTCGGCTGTGCTTTGGGTGCCGAACTTCCGGTTCTGGAGGACCGCTACTACGCGTCGATTCCTGATGGAGCCGGATTGGTGGAGGTCACCGAAAAGCTTGACGCAGCGAAACCGTGAGCTTTGATGGGTTTCTCGGGGCTGTTTCATGTTGGGGCGATTTTTTGCACGGCGAGGGAAGGGAAGTCCGTCACCAGTTCACGTGGAATGCGACCGATCTGCAGATACCTCAACAGATTTGGTATTGACGATGGGTGGCGCTGTGGCATACTTCATCCCGTACTTATCAAGAGCGGTGGAGGGACAGGCCCTTTGAGACCGCGGCAACCAGTTCGGCTGGTGCCAATGCCTGATCGATGAGAAGAGGTTGCACGAAGATGACCACTAGCCCAACCACCCCCATCGTCCTTCTGGGTTTGTGTATGCCGTGCTCTCAGGTGGTCCGTCCTTCGTGATGCGTGCCGCCACCTGAGAGTGAAACTCACCGGCACCCATCCACATCGACCTCTCAACAAGGAATCTGACTCATGAGCGAATATCGCTTCGAAACCCTCCAAATTCACGCCGGCCAGGACCCCACCCCGGGCACCAACGCCCGGGCGGTACCCATCTACCAGACCACTTCGTATACCTTTGACGACTCCGATCATGCCGCCCGCCTATTCGGGCTCCAAGAATTCGGCAACATCTACACCCGGATCATGAACCCCACCACGGACGTGTTTGAGAAACGGATTGCCGCTCTTGAAGGGGGAGTCGCGGCGGTGGCCACCTCTTCGGGTCAAGCAGCACAGCTACTGGCGATCACGATGCTCGCCCAGGCCGGAGATGAGATTGTGTCGTCCAGTTATCTCTACGGAGGCACCTATAACCAGTTCAAGGTGGCCCTGCCCCGACTCGGAATCAATGTAAAATTCGTCGAAGGTGTCAATCCGGCCGATTTCGAAGCGGCGATCACGGACAAAACCAAAGCCCTATACGTCGAGTCGATCGCCAATCCTGAGTACATCGTTCCTGACTTCGAGGCCCTCGCAGAGGTGGCTCATCGCAACGGGATCCCACTCATCGTCGACAACACGTTTGGATGCGCCGGCTTCATAGCCAAGCCGATCGCCCACGGGGCCGACATCGTGGTTGCCTCTGCCACCAAGTGGATCGGTGGCCACGGGACGTCCATCGGAGGCGTAGTGGTCGACTCTGGCAACTTTGACTGGCGGACCGAGAAGTTTCCGCTCTTCACCGAGCCATCACCTGGCTACCACGGCCTCGTGTTCGCGGACGTTTTTGGCCCCGACGGGCCGTTTGGCAACATTGCGTTTGCCATTCGGGCCAGGGTGGAGGGGCTTCGCGACTTTGGAGCCGCCCAGTCGCCGTTCAACTCCTTTTTGTTGATTCAGGGTCTCGAAACGTTGTCGTTGCGAGTTCAGCGCCACGCCGACAACGCCCTGGCGCTGGCGGAGTGGCTCGATGCTCGCGACGATGTTGAGTGGGTCAACTATCCAGGCCTGCCGAATCATCGCTCGCATGGGACCGCCAAGCGGTATCTCACCAACGGATATGGCGCCGTCCTGAGCTTTGGGGTAACCGGTGGATATGAGGCCGCCAAGTCCTTCATCGACAACGTGAAGCTGGCAAGTCATCTCGCCAACGTCGGCGATGCCAAGACCCTCGTGATCCATCCTGCCTCCACGACCCATCAGCAGCTCTCAGACGTCGAACAGGCAGCGGCCGGTGTGCGTACGGACCTTGTCCGGGTCTCGGTCGGTATCGAGCACATCGACGACATCAAGGAGGACATTGCCCAGGCATTGGCGGCTGCCAGACAGCCTGTCATCGTGTGAGGCCATCCCTTCGGGCGGGAGGTCAGGTTGACCTCCCGCCTAGGCTCTGATCTCTCATGACTGATCCAGATACGCTCCCCAGCGTCACCGAGTTCTATGACTTGCCGGCAGATCTGTTGCCATACAAGTTGCAGAACGGCGAGACGCTGTCACAAATCCGACTTGCGTATCAAACGTACGGGCAACTGAACTCCGACAATTCGAATGTCATCCTTTTGTTCCATGCCCTTACCGGTAGCCAGAATCCGGCCGGTATCAATTCGTCGGTCCCCGGCGTCGATTTGTGGAGCGAAGAGTGTCAGGTGGGGTGGTGGCCTGGCTGGATAGGTCCTGGTCGGACCATTGACACAGATCGTTTCTTTGTGATCTGCGTCAACTATCTCGGGGGCTGTTACGGCTCCACAGGCCCGACATCGATCAACCCTGAGACGGGCGTTCAGTTTGGTGGCTCGTTTCCGGAAGTGACCTTTTCGGACATCGTCGACACGCAAATGATATTGCTCGACCACCTCGGGATCAGGAAGCTTCACACGGCGATTGGCCCATCGGTTGGTGGCATGATGTGCGTGAGCCTGGCTACCCGGTATCCAGATCGCGTCGAACGGGTGGTGCCCGTTGCGTCCGGCCTGTACACTTCGTCGTTGCAGTTCATCTATAACTTCGAGCAGACCAACGCCATCCTGAACGACCCGAACTTCAACGGCGGCGACTATTACGACGGCCCCCGCCCTGATCAGGGCCTGGCTCTGGCCAGAATGATCGGGCACAAAACCTTTGTGTCACTCGACGCAATGAAATTTCGAGCGCGGGGCGAAGTGACCGACGGGATTGGTCCGGCCGGGTATCAGATGAGATCACCGCTTGAGTCGTACATGTGGCACCAGGGTCAGAAGTTTCTTCAACGATTCGATGCCAACACCTACGTCAGGCTGATGACAGCATGGCAGCACTTCGACCTGCTCGAAGAAGCCGGTGCCACGGACATGACGGAGCTGCTTAAACGGTCGCGACCCCACCGGTACTTGTTATTCACGATCGATTCGGATGTCTGCTATTACCCCGAGGAACAGGCAGTCATGCTTGACGCGCTGCGGACGGCTGGTGTGGCGGCTCGCCGGGTCATCGTCGCATCGGAGAAGGGCCACGACTCGTTCTTGCTCGAACCCGAGTTGTATGCCGACGTTCTTAACGACTTCCTTTCCTAGCGATCCGGGCGGAGGCCAGAGCCACCGCCCGAATCTCGCTGGTTACTGGCTCGGGTCGAGTTCGGCCGCGCTGCTCCCGAAGTAGTGATGCACCGGTAGGAACTCACCCGTCGCACTGACAGCGGGGGTGTCGACTTCGTATTCGGGCATCCACCATGCGGGTGTGTCGGGATCGAGATTGGCGTCCAATCCCGCGTAACGCTCGATTACGGTGAGCGCGCTACCTGCCTTGGCGAGCACGGCCGCGTTCGCCGGCGTATCGATTTCGTACTCTGGCAGTATCTCCTGCACTGTGGCCGGTTCGTTCAACACCGGCGCCGGCTCGTTAGCGTTGACGAACACCAGAACCAACGTCGCGATCACGACGGCTGCGACGATCAGTGCCCAGAATCCTTGCTTGGCCCAGAATGGCTGTGGAGCCACGATATTGGGTACGCGCTCCAAGACATCAGGCAGATTGTTCAGGACGACCATGCCATGTCTCCTTCCGCAGGCTGAGGAGATCAAAGGCCCTTTCAAGAAGCCCGGATTTCCCCAGCGTCCTCTTGACCTTTAATGGTCTCGATTAACAAGCCCGCCCGATAGTGACGATCGACCCTTATGGGACGGTGCGCAGGCTCGGCGCAACGTCAGATTCGTACTCGGCGTGCCGGTTCGTCTCCGACTTGGAGAACACCAGACGGCCATCGACGACAATTTCAAATACGCCGCCCCGCGAGGGGATCAGGTG